>JAYTXW010000323.1:0-2864 GCA_043742745.1 Sphingomonadaceae bacterium | reverse complement strand
AGCCGCGCCCGTGACGATTGCGTGCGCAGATCGTGAACGCAGGCGCTCACGGTGGCGCGGCGATGAAACACCCGAGAAAAGCTCGCGTAGCGCCCGTGGCTGAACCGCCCGCAAAGCCGATCGCGGGTGCTGGCACATCTTGTGTTGCCAATCGGTCACACCATATCTCAATCAGGGAGTCAGGTATGAACATCGAGAAATTCACCGACCGCGCCAAGGGCTTCCTCCAGGCGGCGCAGACGATCGCCATCCGCGAGACCCACCAGCGGGTCGCGCCCGAGCATCTGCTCAAGGCGCTGCTCGACGACGATGAGGGGTTGGCGGCAAACCTGATCCGCGCCGCCGGGGGTGACCCGAAGGCGGCGAGCCAAGCGACCGACCACGCGCTGGCCAAGATCGCGAAGGTCAGCGGCGGCGGCGCGCAGAACCTGCAGTGGGACAACGACACCGTCCGCATCCTTGATTCGGCCGAGACGATCGCCGCCAAGGCAAAGGACAGTTTCGTTCCCGTCGAGCGCATCCTGATGGCGATCGCGCTGGCGACGACGACCGCCGCCGGCAAGGCGCTCGCGGCGGCGAACGTGACGGCGACCGGGCTCAACGCCGCGATCGACGCCGTGCGCAAGGGCCGCACCGCCGATAGCGCCAACGCGGAGGCCGGGTTCGACGCGCTCAAGAAATACGCCCGCGACCTGACGCAGGCGGCGCGCGACGGCAAGCTCGACCCCGTCATCGGCCGCGACGAGGAAATCCGCCGGACGATCCAGGTCCTCGCCCGCCGGACCAAGAACAACCCCGTCCTGATCGGCGAGCCCGGCGTCGGCAAGACCGCGATCGTCGAGGGGCTCGCGCTCCGCATCGCCAACGGCGACGTCCCCGACGGCATCAAGGGCCAGCGGCTTATGAGCCTCGACATGGGCGCGCTGATCGCCGGGGCGAAGTATCGCGGCGAGTTCGAGGAGCGGCTGAAGGCCGTGCTCGACGAGGTCCGTAGCGACGGGGCCGACGTATTGTTGTTCATCGACGAGGTCCACCAGCTCGTCGGTGCGGGCAAGGGCGAGGGCGCGATGGATGCGTCGAACCTGCTCAAGCCGGCGCTGGCGCGCGGCGAACTTCACTGCATCGGCGCGACGACGCTCGACGAATATCGCAAATATATCGAAAAGGACGCCGCCCTCGAACGCCGCTTCCAGCCGGTCATCGTCGGCGAACCGACCGTCGCGGATACGATCTCGATCCTGCGCGGCCTGCGCGAAAAATACGAACTCCACCACGGCGTCCGCCTGACCGACGGTGCGCTCGTCGCTGCCGCCACCCTGTCGAACCGCTACATCGCCGACCGCTTCCTCCCCGACAAGGCGATCGACCTGATGGACGAGGCGGCGTCGCGGCTGCGCATGGAGGTCGAATCGAAGCCCGAGGAGATCGAGAACCTCGACCGCCGGACGATGCAGCTCAAGATCGAGCGCGAGGCGCTGAAGCGTGAAACCGACGCCGCGTCGAAGGAGCGGCTGGTCAATCTCGAAACCGAATTATCGGGGATTGAGGAGACATCGGCGAGCCTGACCGCGCGCTGGCAGGCGGAGAAGGAAAAGCTCGCCGGGGCGACGCGGATCAAGGAGGCGCTCGACGCCGCGCGGATCGAGGTCGAGCAGGCGCAGCGCAGCGGCAACTTCGCCCGCGCCGGTGAACTGACCTACGGCACCGTCCCCGACCTCGAAAGGCAGTTAGCCGACGCGGAAGCCGCGAGCGCGGGGGCGATGTTGAAGGAGGAAGTCACCGCCGAGGATATCGCCGGGGTCGTCGCGCGCTGGACCGGCATCCCGGTCGACCGGATGCTCGAGGGCGAGCGCGAGAAACTGCTCGGGATGGAGGACGCGCTCCGCCACGCGGTGATCGGGCAGGACGCGGCGATCGCATCGGTAGCCGCCGCTGTCCGCCGCTCGCGGGCCGGGCTGCAGGACCCCAACCGCCCGCTCGGCAGCTTCCTGTTCCTCGGGCCGACCGGCGTCGGCAAGACCGAGCTGACCAAGGCGCTCGCGCGCTTCCTGTTCGACGACGCGAGCGCGATGGTCCGCCTCGACATGAGCGAATTCATGGAGAAGCACTCGGTCAGCCGCATGATCGGGGCGCCGCCGGGCTATGTCGGTTACGACGAAGGCGGCGTCCTGACCGAGGCGGTCCGCCGCCGACCGTATCAGGTCATCTTGTTCGACGAGGTCGAGAAGGCGCACGCCGACGTCTTCAACGTCCTCCTCCAGGTCCTCGACGACGGGCGGCTGACCGACGGCCAGGGGCGGACGGTCGACTTCACCAACACGCTCATCATCCTGACGTCGAACCTCGGCAGCCAATTCATCGCGGGCTTGCGCGACGATCAGAAGGTCGCCGATGTCGAGGAGCCAGTGATGGAGATGGTGCGGGCGCATTTCCGCCCCGAATTCCTCAACCGCCTCGACGAGATCATCCTGTTCAACCGCCTCGGCATGGAACACATGGGGGCGATCGTCGACCTCCAGGTCGCGCGCGTCCAGAAGATGCTCGTCGACCGCAAGGTGACGCTCGACCTGACCGATGCCGCGCGGCGCTGGCTCGGGCGGGTCGGCTATGACCCTGTCTACGGTGCGCGCCCGTTGCGCCGGACGGTGCAGAAGCACCTGCAGGACCCGCTCGCCGACCTGATCCTCCGCGGGCAGGTCCACGACGGGGCGACCGTCGCGGTCGACGAAGGCGATGGCAAGCTGGTGCTGACGGCCGGGTAGGCCGACTGCCCATACTAATTTGGACCGCCTTGTTTTGTCGTATTATCGGCGACAAACTGGCGTGCAGTGCGCTCATTCTCGTCGCTGACATAGGCCCATTGC
>JAYTXW010000322.1:0-3140 GCA_043742745.1 Sphingomonadaceae bacterium | reverse complement strand
TCGGGTCGCGCGGCGAAGATCGCCTCGAGGAACAAGAGCCCCTTGGATCGTTCGAGCGTACCGAGCGCGACGATCGTCTTGCGGTCGTGCCGTGCCGCCACGATGGCGGTCGCGAGATCGCTCGTCGGCGGATCGTCGAAAACCGGCTGCGGCAAATCCCAGAACTCGATGTCCTCGATGAACTGCGGAGTCCGCGCATGGCCATCGTTTTCCGGCGGGGTGATCGAAAGAACTTGGATCGGTTCGAGTGCGAGCAGGGTGATATGCGCCAGCCGCCGCAGTGCCGCCCGCGCCGATCGCCGTCCCGGGGGGACGTGCCACCGCGTCGCGATGACGGTTGAGCGCCGACCGACGACCGCGCGCGCGATCGCCAGCGCGGAAAATAGCATTGGCGCACTTTCGAGCGTCGTGATCACCAGATAACGCGCGGTCAGCGCGGCACGCAGCCCTCCCCGGGACGAGCCGAGCACGACCGTTGCGCCCAGCACCTTGCCGATCGTCTCCGCATAGTTGCGACGATGACCGTCCACTTTTCGGTCGTAGACGACCGGTATGTCAGCGGTCACGCAAGGCACGTCGAGCAAGGTCAACCGGCGATCGCGAATTCGGCAGCAGCAACCGGCTGCGTCCGCCTATCTGCAAGTTCCTCCAGCCACACCTCGGTCGCGACGAGCTTGTACAAATGGTTGGTCGCGGCGAACTCGCCACGGCGGGATGCGTTGACGAGATGACCGACCTCGGCGCGGTCGACGATCGACCATAATGGCGCCCCCGGCGTCGCGAGCAGGTCCATGACGAGGGTCTGACCGGTGCCGCTGTTCAGCCACTTCCCGACCGTGGTCGGATAGCCCTGCTTGTCGGGCCGGTCGGCGATCGCCTGCAGACGCCGCGCGGCGAGATAGTCGCGAACCGGCGCCTTGGTCCGGCCGTCGACGATTAGCAGCGGCTGCGTGCGGAAGACCCACTCCACCAACCGGAAATCCATGAACGGCAGCCGGGTTTCAATGCCGTGCGCCATACTGATCGCGTCGCCGTAGTGGAGCAGAGACGGCAGAATCGCGCCGGCGTGATCGGCGTGCAGGGCCCGGGCGAGGGGGCCGTGCGCGCCCCCGATCGATGGTGCGGGGCCGCCGCGACCACCGACGCCCGGGCCGAACATCTGCTGGCGGCGGCGGTGCGGCCCGAATCGGTCGAACAGTGGCTTGGCCTGTTGCCGCAGGAGCCAGAGGGCTATCTGCCGATGGCCAAACGTCCGCCGTAAGCCGCGCAAGGTCCGGTACGCGGTGCCCAAATGCGCACGGCGGATGCTGTCGGCCAGCGCGACCGTGCCATATTGCGGATAACCAGCAAGCAACTCGTCCGCCCCCTGACCTTCGAGCAGGACGGGCACACCCTCGGCGCGGGCGCGGGCCATGATCGCCCACAGCGGAAAGATCGCCGGGGAATATCCGGGCCCGTCCATGTGCCAGACCATCCGCCGCAGCGTCGGTAGCCACGCGTCATTGTCGGCCGCGACGCTTTCGAGGTGTGCGCCCCACGCCGAGGCGGCAACCGTCGCCCATGCCTCCTCACCGCGAGCGTCGGCCCCGTAGACCGAAGTATAGCAGCGAACCGGGTGCGCCGACCGTGCCTGGGCGGCGGCCAGCACCGCGCTCGAATCGAGACCGCCCGACAGCGTCAGGCCGACCGGGACATCGCTACGCAGTCGCAGCCGGACGGCGTCGTCGAACAATAAGGCGAATTCCTCGTTCGACCGGGCGGCGTCGACCGGCTCGCTCGACGGATCGGGATAATGCCAGTAGGTCGCGGCGGCGGGGGCGGCATCGCCGGACCGGAACGTCGCCACCGTCGCCGCCGGCAAGGCGCGGACGGCACGATAGAAACTGCCATCGCCGACATGGGAGCGCGAGGTCACGACGAGGTCGAAGACGGCGTCGTGATCGGGCTCGGCCAGCGCCGGGCGCAGGGCGATCAATGCCTTGGCTTCGGAAGCGAACGCCAACGTGCCACGATCGACATGCCAATATAGGGGCTTAATCCCGAAACGGTCACGCGCCAGCGTCAGAGTCGCTGTCGCCGGTTCCCAGATTGCGAACGCCCACATCCCGTTGAGGCGGCGGAACATGTCCTCGCGCCACATGATGAAGGCCTGCAGGAGGACCTCGACGTCCGATTGCGTGCGGAACCGGACGCCCAGCGCCATCAACTCGGCGCGGACTTCGATGTAATTATAAATCTCGCCGTTGTAGGTCATCACCGTGCCGGTGGCCGGGTCGACGACCGGCTGATGCCCGCCTTCGCCAAGGTCGATGATCGCCAGCCGCCGGTGGCCGAACATCATCCGGTCGGCGGTGAACACGCCTTCCCCGTCGGGGCCTCGGTGGGCGATTGTCGTCAGCGCGGTGCGGAAGCGGGGTTGTAGCCTCCCGATATCGCCGACCACCCCGATAATGCCGCACATGAGGCGCAATCCCTATTTGGCCGTCGCCGGCCGTCCATGCGAACATCGTTCGGGCGGCTGAGTAAACGCAAAGTGCTGCCCAAGGCAATTGTCGGCGTTTTTTGGGCGACGCTCAGACTTGGACGAAGGGCAGTCCCTCGATTGTCGCCCATTGCTCGGTCGCGGTGCGGCCCGAACTTTTGTCGCGTAGCGTGGTCGATCGCCACGCCGTCGTCGGATCAAGAGTTCCATCGCGGGTGAAGAAGGCGTTGCCGCCTCCATCGGCGATGGCGGCAAGGCCATATCCGTGTCGTGCCGCCAGCGTACGCAGCGCCGCCAGCGAGGCGCCGTGATACCAACCCGACGAATGTTTGGCGTGGCGATCGAACACCGGATCATAAGGGACGGTGACGCTATGGCCGATAAAGCTCGCGTTATATTCGACCGCGATGATCGCCGGCGCGAGAGCGATCAGCGCGTCGAGGAACCAGTAATCATTGCCATCGACGTCGATCGACAGG
This sequence comes from Sphingomonadaceae bacterium, assembly GCA_043742745.1. Classification (GTDB taxonomy): domain Bacteria; phylum Pseudomonadota; class Alphaproteobacteria; order Sphingomonadales; family Sphingomonadaceae; genus Polymorphobacter_B. Next base: position 179 of record JAYTXW010000322.1, on the reverse strand, counting down.
ACGCCGAGCCGGGGAAAGGCATCGCGGACCAGATCAAGGTTGTCGAGGGTCAAGAACCGCTGTTCGACCTGGATCGACGCGGGCAGCGACCGGCGGGCGTCGGCAACCTGGTGGGCGTCGCCGTCGATCAGCAGTCCGGCATGGTCGGTGACCAGCGCGGCGCAATTGAACTCGGCCGG
>JAYTXW010000321.1:0-5520 GCA_043742745.1 Sphingomonadaceae bacterium | reverse complement strand
TCGACTGCGACAAAGACCCGTTGTTGCCGTGTGCTCGCCAAGACCTCGACAACGGCGGCGGCGCTGCCGCGCACGTCGAAGACGAGGTCGGCCCCCAACACGGCGGCGGTGGCCGACTCAGCAAGGACGACGTCGCCCGCAATGCCGAGCCGGGCGAGCAGCGTCGCGCCGCCGGTGCCACGTACCGCCATACCGCGCGCGCCAAGCAGTCGCGCGAGATACGCTCCTGCCGCCGTCTCGAGTCCCAGGACTGCCGCGGTCGTCATGCCAGCTTTCGCAACTGAGGGATGAGAAGAAGCGCGCTCGCCCCGCTGGCCCCCAGCACCACCGCGATTGGCGCCCCTGACCCAACCGCCGCTCCGGCGATCAACGTGCCACCAACCTGAAACGCGCCGTTGACGATATTGTTCGCCGCGATCCGGCTCGACCGCGTCGCCGCACCGCCCTCGGTCTGGAGGATGGCGTAGAGCGGAACCGAAAAAATGCCCCCGGCGGTCGCTAGAATGAATAGTGCGACAACAACGCTCGCCCCATGCGCGTCAGCCGCAATGCCGTGCGGGAAGCCGTCGCGCACGGCGAGATAAAGTCCTGCGCTCGCCACAGCCATCGCTACTGCCGCCCATGGTGCGGCGCGCGCCGAGATCTTGCCACCAAGCAGATTGGCCACGCCGCCCGCCCCGGTCGCGATGCCGATGGTGAACACCACGAGGAACAGCGTCGCGACGCTTTCCGAGGCGTGCCACGCCGCAACGAGCGGGACGAACTGGCTCGTGTAGATCGTGCCGATCGCCCAGAACCATGAGATCGCGATCGTCGCGCGGGCGATGGCCGGAACGGCGAACGCGCCGCGACACACGCTCGCCGATGCGGTCAGCGGGTTCCAGTCGACCGGCGCAGCGTCGGGCACGGGCGGTGCCGCCGGGATGCTTCGCGACGCTACGACGCCGGCAACCGCCGCGACGAGCATTAGTCCCGAGACAACCGCCGTCGGTAGCAACCCGCCCGCGATCTGGCCGAGCAAGATGGCGACGAAGGTCGCGCCCTCGACTAACCCGGTCCCACCCAGCAGCGCGTCCGCCGCGAGGTGCTGCGGCAGAATCGCGTATTTTACCGGTCCGAAGATAGTCGAATGAACGCCCATCGCAAACAGGACGACAAAAAGCAGCGGGACGCTTGCCAGCAACAGCCCGGTCCCGCCGAGTGCAAGGATCACGACCTCGGCAAGCTTGACCGCGCGGGCGACGCGGGCCTTGTCGACCGCGTCGGCGAGCCGCCCGGCAATGCCCGAGAACAGGAAGAACGGCAGGATGAAGACCCCCGCCGCCGCCGTCACCAGCGTCGCGGCACGGTGGGGATGGTCGCCCGCGACGTGGAAGGCGATCAGGAACAGCATTGCCGTCTTGAACAGATTATCGTTGAACGCCCCGAGGAACTGGGTGACGAATAGCGGGGCGAACGACCGCGAGGCGTAGACTTCGAACATCGCGCAACCCTAGCCGCCGTCGAACGCACACGCTACCATCGTCCCGCGCTGATCTGCCACGGAGTCGTGGCATGAGCAGATGTTCAGTTATCTGCGAAAGGTCGATCGTGTCCCAAGAGCTTCTCGATCTCGTTAGCCGCTTCGGCGGGAGCGACGCCATTGCGGCGATGGCCGCGCGCGCCGGCCTGTCGCCCGAACAGACCCAGTCGGCGATGGCGGCGCTCATGCCCGCCGTTGCCGGCGGACTCGCCAGCCAAGTCGAGGCCAATGGGGCCGACGCGCTCGACGCTGCTGCCGCCCCGGCGACGGCAGTGGTTGCCAGCGAGGGCGTTGCCAGCGATGCGGCCGTCAGCCATGGCGCCGGCCTCCTTGGCGCGCTGTTTGGCGGCAGCGACGGGACATCGGCGGTCGCCGACCACGCCGCTGCCGTGACCGGGATCGACGCGGCGAAATTGGCCGCGTTACTGCCGATGGTGGCAACGCTCGCTGTCGGGGCGCTTGGCGGCGCTGGCGGAGCGGGGGCTCCGACCGGCGGGATTGGCGGAATGCTAGGCGGTCTGCTTGGTGGCAACACTGGCGGCGGGGCGGCGAGCGTTTTCGGCTCGCTGCTCGGCGGCGGCGGTACCAACGCGCTCGACGGCCTTCTAGGCATGATGCGCGGGCGGTAGAACGATGGTCAAGCGCGCTCGCACGCTCGACTGGGGCTTCCCGCGCTGGCGCGATTACGGGACCGGAGCGGCGGCAGTTACGGTGCGGACGTGCGACCGCTTCGGGTGCGATCTGGTCGGCGACCGGCCCGCCCCCAAGGCCCCGAATCGCCCCGAACGCTGGTATTTCTGCGAAGCCCACGCCGCCGAATATAATCGCGGCTGGAACTATTTCGAAGGCTTGAGCGCCGAGGAGGCGCGCGACCGCGAGGCTGCCGCCTCGGGCGACACCGCGTTCACCCAAGCGCGGCACTGGGGGTGGGGCGGCGCGGGCGACGGCAGCCGAAGCCGTTCCGAACTCGACGCGCTGGCGGCACTCGAGCTCGACACCGACGCCGATACAGCAGCGGTGAAGTCCGCCTATCGACGCCTCGCCAAGGTCAACCACCCCGACGCCGCCCCCGGCGATCCGGCAGCGGCAGCGCGTTTCCAAATTGTCCTGGCGGCTTACGAGGTCCTCGTCGCCGCCGACGAGGCGCGAGAGAAACGATGAGATATTAACCAGTTTATTGGCTTTTGCTAAAAAAGTGACGATTAAGCCCTCCATCAACGGTTGTTTGGACCGGCGCATAGAGGGCAAAATGCGGAATATTCTGGTTTAAATGGTTGTAGCGATCGCGGCGACGGCACCGGCAGCAGCAGTCTAAACGGTGACGATCACGTCCGCCGGTATTTATAATCCAGGCTGCGTAAACGCGACGTTCGGTAGAGCCACGAAGCCAGAATTGGCGTCGGTGCTGCCTTCACCGTAACCGCAGGCGGTACAGCGTTCGATGGGATCGGCTTTTGTGTCGACCTCCCGCACAACATCTTCGTCAACATCGGGTCGCAGCTTCAGGAGACGTTGAACTTCGCCATTTCGACGCTGGCTCACGACGGATTCGGCAACGGTTTGACCACGATGCAGGTAAACGAAATTTCCGGTCTCGCCGCACTGGGCTTCGAGCTTTACGATCAGGTCGCCATCGACGTCGATGCGCAGCTCGCCGCCATCCAGCAGGCGATCTGGCCGATCCAATATCCAACCGCGAACTTGTTGCAATGGGCGTTTTGCCAGCGCCCAGGCCGCCTATAGCGCCGACTATATCTCGCGCGCACCGCAGCTGGCCGGGCTTGCCTCGAACCTCGTCTCGCTCGACGGTTTTCAGGGGCAGATCACAACATTCCGAGCAGCATCGGTGGTGACACGGGCGCCGTTCCGGAACCAGCGGTCTGGCTGGAAATGCTTGCCGGGTTCAGCCTCGTTGGCGCGATCGCCCGCCGCCGCACCGCAAGTACGCCGGTCGTCGCTGCTTAAGGGCTTCATCCAGTCATCGCTTCGCGCTACGGACAAGGCGTGGCGATGACGGGATCCCAATGCGACTTCTACTGGCGCTGGCGTTGAGCCTAGTGACGACGGCAGCGGCATATGCTGCGCCGTTGGTCATCGGCCATCGCGGCGCGGCCGGGGAGCGCCCTGAACACACGCTTGAATCGTATCGCGTCGCTATCGCCGCCGGAGCCGACTTTATCGAGCCCGACCTCGTGTCGACCAAAGACGGCGTCCTTGTGGCGCGGCACGAGAACGAGATCGGCAGCACGACCGATGTCGCCGCCCACGCCGAGTTCGCGGCGCGCCACACAACCAAGACCATCGACGGTACGCCGGTCACCGGCTGGTTCACCGAAGACTTCACCCTTGCCGAGCTGAAGACGTTACGCGCGCGCGAGCGGATCCCTGCCCTGCGCGTCGCCAACAGCACGTGGGACGGCCAATTCGACGTACCGACCTTCGCCGAGATTCTGGCGCTGGTCTGCGACGCGAGCACCAAAGCCGGGCGGACGATCGGGGTTTATCCGGAAACAAAGCACCCGAGCTATTTCGCGGCGATCGGCCTGCCGCTCGAACGCCGCGTGGTCGACGCGCTCGACGCCGCCGGGTATCGCGCTGCGACTGACGCCGCGATCATCCAGTCGTTCGAGGTCGGCAACCTGAAGGCGCTCCGCACGATGACCCGCCTCCGCCTGATCCAGTTGGTTGACGACGGCCATCCCGCCGACGATTCGACGGCACGTTATGACGACATGGTCACACCGGAAGGGTTGCGCCACATCGCGACCTATGCCGACGGAATTGGCCCGGCCAAGACCCGGATCGTCCCGCGTGATGCCGCCGGACGATCGCTCGCGCCGACCTCTCTCGTCGCCGACGCTCACGCCGCCGGACTTGTTGTCCACCCGTGGACGTTCCGCGCCGAAAACGCCTTTCTGCCGCTCGAACTGCGCCATGGTGAAGATCCGGCGGCGCGCGGCGATGCGATCGCGGAAATCGCGCAATTCTTTGCCCTTGGTGTCGACGGGATCTTTGCCGATTCCCCTGCGATCGCCGTCGCTGCCCGTGCCGGAGTAATGCTGTGAACCGTGCTTTCCCTCGTTGTGTCGCCGCCGCAGTCGCGATCGGCCTCGCTGTTCCGCTTGCCGCTGCGCCATGGGCATCGGTCGGCGACAGCCAGCTGCGCGCCGACCTGACCTTGCTCAACGACGCTGGCATCGCGCAGGTGATGGTGTCGCAGTGGCCGGTACCATGGGCCGGCGTCTTGTCCGCGCTCAACGATTCGCCAACGCTCGACGCCCAGCCGACGTACATTCGCGAGGCGATCCGCCGCGTCCGCGCACGCGCCACGCGCGAAACCGCCGAGGGAGGGCGCGCCGAGACGCTGATCGACGTGACCAACCGCCCGGCGCTTGTCCGCGGCTTCGACGCTGAGGGCTACGGCAAGGCGACGATCCAGGAAACCGCCGAGATCACCGCCGGACGGTCCGACCTCCACGTTCAGCTCGGCGCGATCGTCGGGCAAAAGGGGCAGCACGGCGTCCAGTTCGACGCTAACGGCAGCTACCTCGCGCAGCGGTTCGGCAACGTCCAGCTTTACGGCGGTGAAGTGACCCATTGGTGGGGGCCGGGCTGGGCGTCGGCGCTGACCTATTCGAACAATGCGCGCCCATTCCCGCAGATCGGCATCGCCACGACGGGACCGTTGCGCTTCAAGACGCCGCTGCTCAGCTGGCTCGGGCCGTTCCGCGCCGAGGCGCTGGTCGGGCTGCTCGACGATACGAGGATCGACCGGCACACGCTGTTCAACGCCATTCGCGTGACGTTGAACCCTATGCGTGGGCTCGAGATCGGCGGTGCGCGAACGCAAATTTTCTGCGGCAGGGGGCATCCGTGCAACGTCCGCGACACCATCAGCCTGAGCAACAACAATGCGAACCCTAGTAAAACCGCGAGCGAAGGCGAGTTTGACGTTCGATACGGTTGGCGCTGGGGCGGCGTCCCGTTCGAAGCCTATA
>JAYTXW010000320.1:0-3900 GCA_043742745.1 Sphingomonadaceae bacterium | reverse complement strand
CCTGACAGCTTCCCGGCGAACGGATCAAGCTTGCTCGGCCGTTCGGGAACCTTGAACTTCGGCTCCACCGTGCCCGCGCGAAGGTACTTGCGGATCGTGTTCCGCGACAAACCGGTACGCCGCTCGATCTCCCGAAGCGGCATCCCTTCCCGGAAATGCCAGCGCCGGATCACACTCAATAACGCCATGTCGATCACTCCTTGATCCCCTGAAGCCAGGGAAAAGGTCAAAACATGGGTCACTTCTCGGTGGAAACTGCGCTCCTCCCGGGTCAACTCTCAGCAGAAATCAACAGTGCTGGCTGGCATTGCGGGCGGGACGATCCCCGTATCGCGGCACCGCGGAGAACGAACCCGCGACGTCGTCATCGACCCCCGGACGCTGATGTCGTCACCCGACGTGATCGCCGGACTTCGGTGCGCGACCGACGATGCGTGTGCGACCGGACCGATACCGCTCTCGACGACGATGTCCCAGCGCGACGCCTGCGAGCTGCTGAACCTCGACAACCTGACGATCCGGCCTCTCGTGGCGTCCGGTGCTCTGTCATTTCATCGGCACGGTCGGGCACTGCGCGTGAGTAAGGCCGAGGTTATCGCCGCCGCGGGCCGGGTCATCGCGGCGAGCGAGATCGCGCCGCTCCTCGGCGTCCGCAACGACGCCGTCCGCTCCAGCCTGAGGAAGGGCCTCGGTGTGCCCGAGGTCGAAGGCGGCTGGTCCCGCAGCGCCGCCATAAGCAGGTTCGGCGCACCCGTTTTCATGACTATTCGCCGAGAGTAGGCATATGGCGCAAGTGCGCGCCGGCCTTCGATCACAGGCGTCCCCTATGCGAGTTCAGCGGCAAGGGCGCCCTTCACTTCGGCGCCATGACCTAAGGGCAGAATTGTCTTGCCACGATAAGATTGATGTTCGGCTCCCCATATGTGCGACGGGGCATTTCATGGTTTACCCCACACCGGTCGAGGAGTGAAGCCCGTGAACCCGCCCATCGCCGCCAACGCCACCCCCGACGCCGCCGCCTCCGCTGACGGCAACGTCTTCGCGCTGTTCGAGGCGGCGGCCCGCGCGCATCCCGAACGCGCGTTCCTGATCGTCGGCGGGAAACCGTTGCTGACCTATGGCGCGATGCTGGCGGAAACTGCGCGGGCGGGGGCGTGGCTGCGGTCGACCGGCATCGGGCCCGGCGCGCGTGTGCTCGTTCAGGTCGACAAGACGCCCGCCGCCGTCATTCTGTACCTCGCGTGTCTGCGCGTCGGCGGCGTCTTTGTGCCCCTCAACACCGCCTATCAGGCGGCCGAACTTGCCTATTTCCTCACCGATGCGGACCCCGCGTTGTTCGTGACCGGCCCCGGATTGGCGGGCGAGGCAGTCGCCTTCGACGGCGCCCGGGTATCGCTGGCGGACACCCTCGCCGCCGCGCCGTGGGCGGCGAGCGACGCCCATTTCGCAACGACGCGCCTCGGCCGCGACGACCGGGCCGCCATCCTGTACACGTCGGGGACGACCGGGCGATCGAAGGGGGCGGTCCTGACGCACGGCAACCTCGCGTCGAACGCCATCGTCCTCGGTGATGCTTGGCAGTGGCGCGACGACGATGTCTTGTTGCACGCGCTGCCGTTCTTTCACGTCCACGGCCTGTTCGTCGCGCTCCACTGCGCGATGCTCCATGCGTCGCCGATCGTGTTTCATGCCCGCTTCGACGTCGCGGCGGTGGTGCGCGACCTGCCCTCTGCGACAGTGTTCATGGGCGTCCCGACATTTTACATCCGCCTGCTCGCCGAACCGTCGTTCGACGCCGGACGATGCCGGACGATCCGCGTGTTCATCAGCGGCTCGGCCCCCCTGCTCGACGCGACGTTCGCGGCATTTGCGGAGAGGACGGGGCATGATATTTTGGAGCGGTACGGGATGACCGAGGCGTTGATGGTGACGTCGAACCCATATGGTGGCACGCGCATCGCCGGAACGGTGGGGACCGCGCTGCCGGGCATCGCAGTTCGCATCCGCGACGGCGTCCTCCAGATCAACGGGCCGAACGTCTTCGCCGGTTATTGGCGCAACCCCGAAAAGACGGCGGCTGACCATAGTGCCGACGGCTGGTTCATCACCGGCGACATGGCGACAATCGCCGACGACGGCGTCGTCCGCATCGTCGGGCGCGCGCGCGACCTCATCATTTCCGGTGGTTACAACATTTATCCTAAGGAAATCGAGCTCGCCATCGACGCGATTCCCGGCGTCATCGAAAGCGCGGTCGTCGGCGTCGCCCACCCCGACTTCGGCGAAGGCGTCGTCGCCGTCGTCGTGCAGACCCCCGGCAGCGGCCTCGAGCCGGGGGCGATCATGGCGGCGCTGGCGACCCAACTCGCTGCATTCAAGCGTCCGAAGCGCGTCTTCGTCGTCGACGACCTGCCGCGCAATGCGATGGGCAAGGTGCAGAAGGCCGACCTCCGCGACCGCTATAAGGGCGTATTTGGTTAAACCTCGACACGACGCACGCCGCTCTCCCGCGGTCCTCCGCCGCGCCTGCTGCGGACCCGCCGCCGTCCGGCGGTCCGCGCGGCCGCAGATCCGCCGTGGCCCTAGTTCGCAGCGTTCCGCGTGTCGCCGCTGGCGGGAGCGTTTTCCCAGCCGCCGCCGAGTGCCTTGAACACCGCGACCTGCGCGGTGACGAGCGCCGCGCGCGATTGTGCCTGCGCCGCCTCGGCGGTCGCCAGCGTCCGCTGTGCGTCGAGGACGGCGAGGAAATTCTCCGCCCCCGCCCGGTAGCGCAAGTCGACGATCCGCGCCGCCTCGGCGCTATAGTCGCGCGTCGCCGCGAGCGCGGTCTGGCGGTCGAGCGCCCCGGCAAGGTCGGACAACGCCGTCTCGGTTTCGCGCAGTGCCGTCAGCACGGTACCGTCGAACGTCGCCAGCGCCGCTTCGTTCGACGCCTTCGCCTGCCGGATTCGCGCGCGGGCGATGGTGATGTTGGGGAACGTCCAGCTGAGCAATGGCCCGAGGCTGAAGCGGAAGCTGCCGTCGCTGCCGAGCTGACCGAGGCTGATCCCCGACGTCCCGATCGACCCGCCGAGCGAGACCTTTGGATAAAGCGCGGCGGTCGCGACACCGATCCGCGCCGTCGCCGCCGCCAGCGCGCGGTCGGCCTGGCGAATATCGGGGCGGCGCTTGAGCAGCGCGGTGCCGTCGCCGACCGGAATTGGGGCCTTCAGCTGCGGCGGGGTCGTGCACGCGGCGGCGGCGGGCGCGATTTCCTCGGGCGCATGGCCGGTCAGGACGCTCAGCCGGAACAGCGCGTCGCGGCGCGCGGCGAGGAACGGCGGCAGGGTCGCACGAACCTGTTCGTACTGCGCCCGCGCGCGCGACGTATCGAGCGGAGTGCCGCGTCCGGCGACGGCGAGATTTTCGGTCAGCTCAACCGTCTGCGACTGGAGCGTCAGCGATCGCCGCGCGACATCGGCCTGCAGCGCCGCCGAGCAGGCGTCGGCATAGGCACGCGCAGTTTCGGCGGCGACGCTGGTTCGCACCGTGTCGCGCTGCGCTTCCTGCGCGGCGACGTCGGCGCGCGACGCCGCGATGTCGCGGCGGACACGGCCATAAAGATCGATTTCGTAGCTGACATCGAGCCCGGTCGAATAATATTCGCCCTCGTACGACCGGCTAGTTCCGCCGCCTGCGCCACCGCCCGACCCGCCGCCAACGCTGCCGCTCGAGCCATTGCTTTTCAGATAGGTCGCCGACGCGCTGATCGCCGTCGACGGCAACCGTTGCGCGCGCGTTTCGCCGAGAACGGCGCGCGCCCGGCGAAGGTTGGCGGTGGCGACGCGCAGATCTGTGTTCGCAGTCAGCGCCTCGGTCACCAGCGCGTCGAGCGCCGGGTCGTCGTATAACTGCCACCAT
>JAYTXW010000319.1:0-2170 GCA_043742745.1 Sphingomonadaceae bacterium | reverse complement strand
GAAATAGGCGCGCGTTTCGCTGGCCCGAGCAGCGCGGGTTCAAAGATCAGCGCGCAGACCAGCGTCCAGGCGAGGCTGATCATCAGGATCTTGCCCATGCTCGCGGTGCCGGGGTGGCGGCTCAACCACAGCGCGCCAAAGGCGGTACCGGTGGCGAGCGCGCTGAACAGCACGGCGCGGGCGAGGCTCGACGTCAGCAGGCCCGTCGCCCCCGACCGCCACGCCATGACGAAGTAGATGTGGAACGCGACGCCGACGCCGAAGAGCAGCGGGAAGGCGATGATGTTGGCGAAGTTGATCGGCTGCCCGATCAGCACGCACGTCGCCAGCGTCAGGAACCCCGACAGGACGACAGGCGCGAGGGTGAAGGCGACCTCGCGGACCGAGCGCAACACACCGAACAGGAGCAGCGAGATCGCCGCGATGCCATAGATGCTGGCGCGAACAAATGCCCCGGCAATCGTCGCGGCGGCAGCCTGAGTCGAGATCGCCGGGCCAGTCGCGTGCGGGGCGACTTTCGCGACGGCGGTGGCGAAGGCGACCAGCGTTGCATTGTCGCCCGCGTCGCCCGCCGGATACGCCTCGACCCGCGCGGTGCCATCCGGTGTAATCCAGTCGGCGCGGAGGTCGGGGGGCAGCGTCGCGCGCGTCACCGGCGCGGCGAGCAACAGGCTTCGCGTCTGGTCGAGGAGAACGGTGAGCGGTGCGGTGACGACCGCGTCGGCGTGCGTGCGCACCGTCGGCGGCCCGGCGGCGAGGCGGTCGAGCGCGACCGCCAGCCGAACCGCTGCCGCATCGGTCGGCGCGACACGGCGGAGTTGTCCGGCGACCTTCTGCAACCCCGCAACCGTCGCGGCGTCGTCGGCGGAGGGCGGCAGATCGAACGGGTTGAGCGTCAGATCGAGCAGGTCGCGCGCATCGGCGATAATCGCGAGCTTCGCCGCCTGATCGTCGGGGACGAAGCTGTCGAGCGTAACCACCTGCCGTACTTCCTTGAGGCGGCTGAGTTGCGCCGCGACGGTCGCGGGGTCGCGCGTCAGCACCTCGACGGTGTTCGGCGTCCGGTCGGGATCGCGCGTCAGATCGGTCAGCGTCGCCATCGCCGGACCGTTCGGATCGCGCAAATGATAGGGGTTGAAATCGAACACGACGAGCGGGAGGAGGGCGATGCTCCCCAGCAGCGATGCGCCGAACGCCCACAGCACCGCGCGGCGGTGCCGGAGCAGCCAGCCTTCGGTCCGCGCCAGCGCCAGCCCGGGAAGTCCGCGCGACCGGGGCCGCAGCAGCACGAGCATCGCCGGCAACAGCGTGACGTTGAGCACCAGCGCGACCGCCATCCCCGCCGCCGCGATGACACCTAACTCCGATACCCCGACGTAAGCGGTGGGGAGGAAGGCGATGAAACCGAGCGCGACCGCCGTCGCCGCGAGCGCGAGCGACCCGCCGAGGCTGCGCGCGGCGCGGTGGAGGGCCCCCGCGGCGGATGCCGCATCGCCGCCAACGCCGCCGTCCGCCCCTTCGGCGCGGAAGCGGACGCTCAGCTGGATACCGAAGTCGACGCCGAGCCCGACGAACAGCGGGATGAACGCGACCGAGATCAGGTTGAATCGCCCGACGAGCGCCAGCCCGAGCGCCGTCGTCACGACGAGACCGGCGAGCGTCACCAGCGTGATCGCGAACACCATCCGCGTCGATCGCACCGCGACCGTCAGCACCCCAAGCATCGACGCGAGCATCACGCCGCCGACAAGCCACGCATGGTCGGCGAGGCTGGCGAACTCCTCGTCCGCCAGCGGAACGGAGCCGGTCAGGCGGATGCGCGCGTCGAGACCGTGCGCGGCGGCATGGATCGCGTCGCCCGCCGCGTGACCGGGCATCAGGTCGCCGTAATCGAGAACCGGCTGGACGACGACGATCCGGCGGCGCGGTGCCTTGAGCTTGGCTGACCCCGAATCGAACAGGTCGATCCATGAAAACGTCGCCGCCTTGCCCGCCGCGACGGCGTCGAGCGTGATACCCAGCGCGGCAACGGGCTTGGCGACATCGGCGAGCTTCGCGCGCCCCTCGGCGACGCCGGTCAGCACGGTCGACAGGCTCGTCATTACCCCACGCAGCGACGGGTCGGCGGCCAGCGGGCCAAGGAACGGCTGCGCGGTGATGAGCGCCGCCG
>JAYTXW010000318.1:0-2398 GCA_043742745.1 Sphingomonadaceae bacterium | reverse complement strand
TAACGTCCGTGCATCGAAAGTAGCCTGTGATGATCGATCCAGTGCATGACGACCTCGCCAACTGGTCGCGCGGTCCGGTCAAACTCTATTTCAACCGCGCCGATGCGCGCTTGTTCGTCCCCAAACACAGCGCCGCGATGGGGTGGACGTTCAATCTGGCGCACCCGGCAGCGGCGCTGGTCGTGCTGGCGGTCATGGTCGTGCCGGTCCTGCTGGTCGCGTTTGTCCCGATCATCGTCCGCATCTTTCACTAGGGCGTAGCCGCGCCCATATCGGCGCGATGGCACTCGGTTCCTGGCTTCAGCCCCATCCGGAGGGGATTTACGTCGAGCCCGGTGACTTCTGGATTGATCCGTCGCGCCCGAAAGATAAGGCGCTCGTTACCCACGGTCACGCCGACCATGCGCGCGGCGGCCACGGCAACGTCCTTGCGACGCGCGAGACGCTCGCGATCATGGGCGTGCGCTACGGCGAGCAGAGCGGGCAGATCGCCCCCTATGGCGAGGTTTTCCGCGTCGGCGACGTCACCGCGACGTTCGTGCCGGCGGGGCACGTCCTCGGGTCGGCGCAGATCGTTCTCGACCATGCGGGCGAACGGATCGTCGTCTCGGGCGATTACAAGCGCCGCGCCGACCCGACGTGCGCGCGGTTCGAGCCCATCCCGTGCGACGTCTTCGTCACCGAGGCGACGTTCGGCTTGCCGGTCTTCCGCCACCCCGATACGCCCACCGAGATTGCTAAGATCTCGACCGCCCTCGCCGCCAATCCCGACCGCTGTGTCGTCGTTGGGGCGTATGCGCTCGGCAAGGCGCAGCGTGTCATCGCTGAATTGCGCGCGCTCGGCCACGACGCGCCCATCTACCTCCACGGCGCCGTCCAGCGGCTATGCGACCTGTACGTCGACCTTGGGGTCGATCTTGGCGACCTGCGCCCGGCGGCGGGGGTCAAGGCGGCGGACCTGAAGGGCCGTGTCGTCATCGCCCCACCCAGCGCGCTCGCCGATCGGTGGAGCCGTCGCCTCCCCGATCCGATTACGGCGATGGCGAGCGGGTGGATGCGCGTCCGCCAGCGCGCGGTGCAGCGAATGGTCGAGCTCCCGCTGATCGTCTCCGACCACGCCGACTGGGACGAACTGATCGACACCTGTGTCGAACTCGCCCCGCGCGAAGTGTGGGTGACGCACGGGCGCGAGGACGCGCTCGTCCACTGGTGCCAAACGCGACAGATGAAGGCGCGCGCGCTCGATCTCGTCGGCTTCGACGACGAAGACGACTAAGGGTCGCGCTTCGTCCCTCCCGCCGCTACACCCGCGCGGTGACTCTCTACCTCCCCATCGCCGAATTGTCGGTTAACTGGCTTGTCATCGTCGGCCTTGGCGGGTTGGTCGGGTTTCTGTCGGGGATGTTCGGTGTCGGCGGCGGGTTCCTGACGACGCCGCTGCTCATCTTCTACGGTATCCCGCCCGCCGTCGCGGTGGCATCATCGGCGACGCAGATCACCGGTGCGAGCGTGTCGGGCGCGCTGGCGTACTGGCGCCGCGGCGGCGTCGATCTCAAGATGGGCGGGGTACTGATTGCGGGCGGGTTGATCGGCGCGGCGCTCGGCTCGGTTGTTTTTCGCTGGCTGCAGGAACTCGGCCAGATCGATGTCACGATCAACATCGTTTATGTCCTCCTGCTCGGCACGGTCGGCGGACTGATGCTGCGCGAATCGATTCGCACGCTGCGCCGAACGGCTGGAGGAGCACGCCCGCGTCGGCTCCACGCGCATAATCCGTTCATCGCCGCGCTGCCGTGGAAGACGCGCTTTTATACGTCAGGGTTGTACATCTCCCCACTCGCGCCGCTGCTGCTTGGCGCGATGGTCGGGATGCTGACGGTGATCATGGGCGTCGGCGGCGGCTTCATTCTCGTCCCCGCGATGATCTATCTGCTTGGCATGTCGGCAAATTCGGTCGTCGGGACGTCGCTGTTCCAGATCGTCTTCGTCACCGCCGCGACCACGGTCCTCCATTCGGTCGAATCGCAGACGGTCGATATCGTCCTCGCCGGCCTTCTCCTCGTCGGCGGCGTGCTTGGCGCGCAGCTGGGGGTGCGCGCCGCGCAGAAGCTGTCGCCGGTCCGCCTCCGCCTCGGCCTTGCGCTCATCGTCGTCGGCGTCGCGGTGCGGCTGGCGATCGGCCTCGCGCTTACCCCCGCCGAACTCTTCTCGGTCTTCGGCCCCGCGTGACGGGGAGGTTTCGCCTTGCGTTGCTTGGTTGCGCCCTCGCGTTCGCCGCGCCGGGTCACGCCGTCGCGCCGGTCCGCCTCATCACTGACATCAGCCAGAACCGGATCGACATCGTCTATACGTTCAAGGGCGCCGAGTTGCTTGTCTTCGGCGCGATCCAGTATCCGCG
>JAYTXW010000317.1:0-4468 GCA_043742745.1 Sphingomonadaceae bacterium | reverse complement strand
GCTGTATACCGGTGAAGTCATCGACGACCATGACATCGCGAAGCTGACGCTCGCCGCACCGGCTCCGGCGTTTGCTCTCGGCTATGCGTTCTATAATGGTTCCGACCTGACCGGACTCGATTACAACATCGCCGGCTTTGGTGTGCGCTCGGACGTCGGCGGGTCGCTCGGCAATACGCCGCCGCACAACCTCGGTACCGGCCGCCTGCGCCAAGGTGATAACCGTTACGATTTCCGCTTCGGCGATGCGGACTTCGGTGGCCTGTTCGACGGCGGTCCGGGCAACACGGGCTTCTTCGGCACAGCTGAAACGACAAATACGGTCATTTCAGACTTCGACAACGGGACAAACGCGCGCGACGCATCATGCGGGCTGGCGCAAGCTGTTGGCCTCGCCGCGAGCGCCAAGTATTGCAACACAGGTCGCGGCGCGACCGAAGTGAGTTCGGCTGGCGGCAACTCGGGTGGTCCGCAGTTCGTCAACGGTCAGCTTGCGTCGGTGACGTCGTTCGGCCTTACCTTCGGCACCCAGTTCCAGCCGGGGGACCTCGACAACAAGCTCAACGATACGTTCGGCGAATTCAACGGGTTCGTGCCGATCTATTACAACCTCGACTTCCTCAACAGCGTCCCTGAGCCAGCGTCGTGGCTGATGATGATCGCGGGCTTTGGTCTCGTTGGCGCTGCCGTACGCCGTCGTCGCGAGAGTGCTGTCGCCGCGTAAACGGTCGTCTGACTGCAAACAGAAAGGGCCGCAGCTTATGCTGCGGCCCTTTTTTGTTTCGGCCGCTCGAGCTCGCCTACGCCGCGAGTTTACGCAGTACGTAAGGCAGGATCCCGCCCGCGTAGAAATAATCGAGCTCCTGCGCGGTATCGATCCGGCATCGCGTCTCGAAGGTGCCCGCCGTGTCATCGCCGCGCTTGAACGCGACCGTCACAGTCTGACGCGGTTTCAGATCGGCCATACCGAGGATGGTAAACATCTCGTCGCCCGTCAGGCCCAGTGTCTTGCGGTCGACCCCGTCGGCGAACTGAAGCGGGATGACGCCCATGCCGACGAGGTTCGAGCGGTGGATGCGCTCGAACGATTCGGCGATGACGGCTCGGACCCCAAGAAGCGTCGTCCCCTTCGCCGCCCAGTCGCGTGAACTGCCGGTGCCATATTCCTTGCCCGCGACGATGACGAGCGGCGTGCCGCTCGCGCGGTACTTGTCGGCGGCGTCGAAGATCGCGAGCTGCTCGCCGTCCGGCATCCTGGTGATGCCACCCTCGACGCCGGGAACCATCTCGTTCTTGATGCGGATGTTGGCGAAGGTGCCGCGCATCATCACCTCGTGGTTACCGCGCCGCGCGCCGTAGCTGTTGAACTCGGCGCGGCTGACCTGGCGATCATTGAGGTAGCGCCCGGCGGGCGACGCTTCCTTGATATTGCCGGCGGGTGAAATGTGGTCGGTCGTCACGCTGTCGGCGAAGATCGCGAGCGGGCGCGCGTCGACGATGTCAGCGACGGCGACCGGGATCATCGTCATGCCGTCGAAATACGGCGGGTTGGCGACATAGGTCGACACCGGATTCCATTTGTACGTCGCGCCACCCTCGATCTTGATCGCCTGCCAATGTTCGTCGCCGGCGAAGACATCGGCGTAGCGGTTGCGGAACATGTCGGCGGTGACGTTGGCCATAACCATGTCGCTGACCTCCTGATTGGTCGGCCAGATGTCCTTGAGAAAGACGTCGCTGCCATCGGTCGCCTGCCCGATTGGGTCGGTGACCATGTCGCGGCGCATCGTTCCCATTAGTGCATAGGCGACTACGAGCGGCGGCGACGCGAGGTAATTGGCACGGACATCGGGCGAGACGCGCCCCTCGAAGTTGCGGTTGCCCGACAGGACGCTCGCTGCGACGAGGTCGTGCTCGGCGATCGCGGCGCTGATCGGCTCAGGCAGGGGACCCGAATTGCCGATGCAGGTGGTGCAGCCGTAGCCGACGAGGTTGAAGCCGAGATAGTCGAGGTCATCCTGCAGCTTCGACGCGGCGAAATAGTCGGTGACGACCTTCGACCCGGGCGCGAGGCTGGTCTTAACCCACGGCTTGCTGCGCAGCCCAAACGCCCGTGCCTTGCGCGCGACGAGGCCCGCGGCAACGAGGACGTTAGGGTTCGAGGTATTGGTGCAGCTCGTGATAGCGGCGATGACGACGTCGCCATGACCGAGGTCGTGCTCGGCGCCAGCGACGGCATAGCGCTCGTGGCTCTTATCACCGGTCTTTTTATAGCCTGCGGCCAGTTCGGTCTCGAATGCCTCGTCGGCTTGGCTAAGCAAAACGCGGTCTTGTGGACGCTTCGGTCCGGCGAGCGACGGCTGGACGGTGCCGAGGTCGAGGTGGAGCGTGTCGGTGAAAACGGGATCGGGAGCGGTTGCGTCGCGCCACATTCCCTGCGCCTTGCAGTACGCCTCGACGAGTTCGATCGCGTGCGGCTCGCGGCCCGACAGCTTGAGATAGTTGAGGGTCGCCTGATCGACCGGGAAGAAGCCGCACGTCGCGCCATATTCGGGGGCCATGTTGGCGATCGTCGCGCGGTCGGCGAGCGTGAGCGCGTCGAGCCCCGGGCCGTAAAATTCGACGAAGCGCCCGACGACGCCTTTGGCACGGAGCATCTGGGTGATGGTGAGGACAAGGTCGGTCGCCGTAATACCCTCGCTCATCGTGCCTTCGAGCTTGAAGCCGACAACCTCGGGAATAAGCATCGATACGGGCTGGCCGAGCATCGCCGCCTCGGCCTCGATCCCGCCGACGCCCCAGCCGAGGACGCCGAGGCCGTTGACCATCGTCGTGTGGCTGTCGGTGCCGACGAGTGTGTCGGGGTAGGCAACGATCGCGCCGTCGGCGGCTACGCTCGTCCACACCGTTTTGGCGAGATATTCGAGGTTGACCTGGTGGCAGATGCCGGTGCCCGGCGGCACGACGCGGAAACCTTTGAGCGCCGACGATCCCCAGCGGAGGAACTCGTAGCGTTCGATGTTGCGCTTGTACTCGAGCTCCATGTTGTCGGTGAACGCGGTCGGTGTGCCGAATTCGTCGACCATGACGCTGTGGTCGATGACGAGATCGACCGGAATCTGCGGGTTGATCTTGGCCGGGTCGCCGCCGAGCTTGGTCATCGCGTCGCGCATCGCGGCAAGGTCGACCACGCATGGAACCCCCGTGAAATCCTGCATCAGGACACGCGCCGGACGATAGGCGATCTCGCGGTCGGAGCGGCGGTCGCTCGCCCATTGCACCATTGCCGTCAGGTCGTCGTGGGTGACGGTGACGCCATCCTCGAAGCGGAGCAGGTTTTCGAACAAAACCTTCATCGAGAACGGCAGGCGGCTGATGTCGCCCAACGCCTCGGCGGCGGCAGGGAGGCTGTAGTAAGCGTAGTCCTTGCCATCGACCGTCAACGTCCGGCGGGTTTTTAGACTGTCCTGTCCAACAGCGGTCACGGGCGGCTCCTACGTCGATTGTGCGATGCGTCGTAGCGTAACTGCGGCGGATGGCAAACGTCCCACCGCCGCGCGCTATCGCGCCGCCCGCGGTTGCGGTACGGCAGCCTCCTCGCCTGGGGGAACCTGCCGATGCCGACCACTGCCTCTCGACGCGCCGACAAGGTGCGTGCACGCGCCGCGCGCGCCGATTTGATTCCGTTCCTTCGCGCCTGGCTGGCGGCGCCGTTGCGTGTCGCCGCGATTGCGCCGTCGGGGCCGGGTTTGGCGCGGGCAATCACGGCGGAGCTGAGCGCCACCTCGATGCCAGTGATCGAACTGGGCCCCGGCACGGGCGTCTTCACCCAAGCCATCCTCGATGCGGGGGTCACCCCTGATCAACTGGTAATGATCGAGTTCGGGGCGGATTTTGCCGCGCTGATGCGGGCACGTTTCCCGGCGGTGCGGCTGATTGAACGCAGCGCGAGCGACCTTGCCGACGTAACGCTGTTCGGGCCCGGGCAGGCGGGCGCAGTCGTCAGTGGCTTACCGATCCTGTCGATGCCGAAGCCAGTCGTCCGCGCAATTCTGTCCACGGCATTCAGCGAGCTGCGCTCGGGCGGAGCGATGTTTCAGTTTACCTACGGCTACCGCTGTCCGGTCGCCGACGCGATCCTCGACGAATTTGGCCTGATCGCGCGCCGGACGGCGACGGTGCTGGTCAACGCTCCGCCGGCAAGCGTCTACAAGATCGAGCGTCGCGCCTAGATCAGCGCGCGCCGCTCACGATAACCGTTACTGCGCGACGGTTTTGGGCATAGGCGCTCTCGTCACTGCCGTCGGCAACGGGGCGTTCCTTGCCGTAGCTGATCGTCTGGAGGCGCGACGTTGCCACGCCTTGCGCGGCAAGGAAGTTCTTGGCTGCGCTCGCCCGACGATCGCCGAGCGCAAGGTTGTACTCGCGCGTCCCGCGTTCGTCGGTGTGGCCTTCGACGGTGACTTTG
>JAYTXW010000316.1:0-5771 GCA_043742745.1 Sphingomonadaceae bacterium | reverse complement strand
CACGCGGACCGCGACTTCGGGCGGATCAAACGGATAGGCGACGCAGTCGGCCACACCACTGTCGAACGCAAGCGCCAGCGCAACGGCGTCCCCGCGCGGAACCATGGCGAGAACGGTGGCCTCAGCACGCGTCGCCTCGGCCTGCACATCTGCAATTGTCGCGCATTCCGCCCACCAGTCGTGACGCGGAGCAATAATCAGGATGTCGATCGAATCGTCGCGCAGGGCGGCGATCGCACTACGTTCGTCCAGCATGACAGTGCGGGCGTCGGCGGCGAGCACCGGCGCGAGCATCGTATAGTCGCCCAACGCCGCGATGACGCCGATGATCGGCGGATTTCGCGTGGGACGGGTCGCTTTCAAAACTTTGGTGCTCATGCGCTTCACGCCGAAAGCATAATGGGCAACTCTCACTGAACCATTAAGGTTCGCCACGACGATAGGCGAGAATCGTCTCGACGACTCCTATCCCGGCCCGGTAGGAACCAAGCTATGCCCGCCCTACCCACCGACTCCACCGCCGCCGAGACGCTCGCCCTGCGCGCGCTCGCGCATGTTGCGGGCGACGTCGATCTCGGGCCCCGCTTTCTCGACCTGACTGGGATCGCCGTCGCGACGCTCCGCGCGCGCGCCGGGTCGCGGGAGGTGCTGACAGCGGTGCTTGGCTTTCTTGCCGCGCACGAGGCGAGCCTGATCGCTACCGCGCGCGCCCTCGCGGTCGCGCCAGCCGCGTTGGTGCGGGCCCACCTGACGCTTGCGGGGCCCAGCGAATGACGCGCCCGCTGGTCATCTGCGATTGCGACGAGGTTCTGCTCCACTTCGTCGGTCCGTTCGGCGACTATCTCGCGGTGGAGCACGACCTGTCGCTCAATCTCGATACGTTCGCCCTGTCGGGCAATATCCGCCGCGCCGACGGCACCAGCGTCGAGCCGACCAGCTTCATGCCGCTGCTCAACGGCTTTTTCGACACGCACATGGTCACGCAAACCCCGGCACCGGGAGCGGCCAACGCGCTGGCATCGCTTGCTGAACGCTGCGACATCGTGATCTTGACCAACGTCGACGATCGCCACAATGCGGTTCGCACCGCTGAACTTGCACGCCACGGAATGCCGTACCGCGTCGTGTGCAACAACGGCCCCAAAGGCGCACCAGTGAAGGCGCTGATGGACGAATACGGCGCTTCGGCGGGCGCCTTCATCGACGATCTGCCCCCGCATCACACGTCGGTGAAGCGCACTGCACCGTCGGTGTACCGGCTTCACATGGTCGCCGACCCACGCCTCCACGCGCTGATCGCCGCCGCGCCCGACGCCGATGCACGAATCGACGATTGGTTCACTGCTTTGCCTGTCCTGCAAGCCGCCCTTGGAGTGATCCCATGACGCCTGAAGCCCGCCTCGCCGACCTTGGCATCTCCTTGCCTCACGCCGCCGCGCCGGCCGCCAACTATGTCCCCGGCGTTGTCCATGGCGGCCTCCTCCATATTTCGGGACAGATTCCCTTCGATAAGGACGGCAACCTGATTCGCGGTCGGCTTGGTGATAACCTGACGACAAAGGAGGGTGCCGCGATCGCCGAACGCTGCGGCGTCGGCTTGATTGCCCAGATGAAGGCAGTCCTCGGGAACCTCGACCGCGTCGAACGTATCGTCAAACTCGGCGTTTTCGTCGCCAGCACGTCCGATTTTACCGACCAGCCAAAGGTCGCCAACGGCGCGTCAGACTTGATGGTCGCGGTGTTCGGCGAGCTTGGCCGCCACGCCCGCAGTGCGGTCGGCGTCGCCGCGCTGCCGCTCGGCGTTGCGGTTGAGATCGACGCCATTGTCGCGGTGCGCGATTAGGCTGCCGCTAAGCGCGATCGGGCGTTAGGACGGAACGATGCCTCGCCCGACAACCGCCCGTCCGACCACCGCCCATATTGTCGGCAATGCCCGCGATGTCGCCGCTAGCGACTGGGACGCCTGCGCCGGAGTGGCTAATCCATTCCTCAGTCACGCTTTCTTCACAGCGCTCGAGGAGTCGGGCAGCGCGACGCCGGGGACGGGGTGGCAGCCGGTCCACTTGGTCGTCGACGATGCCTCGGGGCACCCGGCAGCGATCATGCCTAATTACCTGAAATCGCACAGCCAGGGCGAATATGTCTTCGACCATGGCTGGGCCGATGCGTGGGCGCGGGCGGGTGGGCGCTATTACCCCAAGTTGCAAAGCTGCGTTCCGTTCACGCCAGCGACGGGGGCGCGGCTATTCCTCCGGGATCAATCGCTCGGCCCGACTCTCCTCGGCGCAGCAGAGGCGCTGACGGTCCAGAACAAGCTGTCGTCGGCGCACGCGACGTTCATCACGCCCGACCAGGTGCCGACCTTCGAAGCCGCCGACTGGCTCATCCGGATCGACCAGCAATTCCACTGGGTCAACAACGACTACAAGACGTTCGACGATTTTCTTGCCGACCTATCGTCACGCAAGCGCAAGGCGATCCGCAAGGAACGCGAGGGGGCGCTAAACGGGGGGATTGAGGTCGATCTGCTGACCGGCGAGGCAATTACCGAGCGTCACTGGGATGCGTTCTGGTTATTCTACAACGACACCGGCAGTCGCAAATGGGGACGCCCGTACCTCACGCGCAGCTTCTTCAGTTTATTGGGGGAACGGATGGGTGAGCGGGTTCTGCTCGCAGTCGCGCGGCGAGGGAGCCGCATCATTGCCGGCGCGCTCAACCTGATAGGCGACGATTGTCTCTACGGGCGCTATTGGGGATGCAGCGAAGACGTGCCGTTCCTCCACTTCGAGCTTTGCTACTACCAAGCAATTGATTGGGCGATCGAAAACGGCCGTGCGCGGGTCGAAGCGGGAGCGCAGGGGAGCCACAAATTGGCGCGCGGGTACCGCCCGACGCCGACTTATTCGGCGCACTTCATCCCCGACCCCGGCTTCCGCCGCGCCGTTGCGGATTACCTTCGTGTCGAGCGCGAGGCGGTCGTTGCGGGCATCGAAGCACTCGACGAAGAAGCGCCGTTTCGGCGAGTCTAGTGTGCCGCGCCCCGTGACGACTCCCCGAATGCGGCGACGCGCGAAGCAGGCGCGAATATCGGACGTTTACAACGCCACATTATCGATCAGCCGTGTTGTACCAAGCCGCGCCGCCGCGAGCAGGCGCGCGGGCTTCGCGGGCTTCGCGAAAGTCGTCAGCGGGCGGAGTTCAGCGTCGACCAGCGCAACATAATCGGGGGATGTAAATCCCGCGGCGACGAGTGTCGCAGTCACTGTCGCAAGCGTCGCGGCGACCTCCGCGCCACCCCGCAGTGCGTCGCGCGCCGCCGCGAGCGCGTGCGGCAAGGCAACGGCGCGAAGGCGCTCGTCGGCGGTCAGATAGGCGTTGCGCGACGACAGGGCGAGGCAGTCGGCGTCGCGAACAATGGAGGCGCCGACGATCTCGACCGGCAGCGCGAAGTCGGCGACGAGGCGGCGGATGATCGCGAGCTGCTGCCAGTCCTTCTCGCCGAAAACCGCTATGTCCGGGGTGGCGGCAAGGAGCAGCTTCGTGACCACCGTCGCGACACCGTCGAAGTGGCCTGGCCGCGCCGCGCCGTCGAGGACGTCGCCGAGTCCAGCGACGTGGACCGTCGTCGCATGGGCACCAGGGTAGATTGCGGCGATGTCTGGAGCAAACAGCAGGTCGGTGCCGACTGCGGCGAGAGCGGCAGCGTCGGCATTCTCGTCGCGCGGATAGCGGTCGAAATCCTCGCCCGGGCCAAATTGTGTCGGGTTGACGAAAATGCTTACGACGACGTGGGTCGCCCCGGCGGCGCGGGCGGCGGCGACGAGCGCGAGGTGGCCGGCGTGAAGCGCCCCCATCGTCGGCACAAGCGCGACGCGCCACGGTCGGAAGGCGGCGATTGCGGTGCGCAAATCGGAAAGTGAACGGACAATGGGAAAGGTCAACGAGCGGCTCCGGCGGGTTCGTCTGCGGGTTTGACTTGCGCGGGGCGATACGGGACAGCCGCGCGGGCATCGGGAAGGATCGAATGACGCGGCAGCAAGCACATCTGATCGTTCTGGGCAACGAGAAGGGCGGTTCGGGCAAATCGACAACCGCGGTCCACATTGCGATCGCGCTTGCCCACGACGGGGCGCGGGTCGGCGTGATCGATCTCGACCATCGGCAGCGGACGGTGGCGCGCTATCTTGAAAATCGGGCCGCGTTCGCAACACGGCGGAGCGTTGCGCTCATCCAGCCCGACGTGGCGGTGATCGCCGACGGCGACGGCGACGTTGCCGCGCTCAGCGCGCGCCTCGACGACTGGGCAGCGCTCGATGTCATCGTCATCGATACGCCGGGGCGTGATTCCGCACTGGCCCGCGCGGCACTGGCGCGTGCCGACACGCTCATCACGCCGATGAACGACAGCTTCGTCGACTTCGATTTGATTGGTCAGGTCGATCCGGAGACGTACAAGGTCCGCCGACCGAGTTTCTTCGCCGAAATGGTGTGGGACGCGCGCAAGGCACGCGGCAAGGCCGACGGCGGGACGGTCGATTGGGTCGTGCTGCGCAACCGCCTGTCGAGCCTTGAGGCGCGCAATATGCGGCGCGTCGGCGATGCACTCGGTGAGTTGAGCAAGCGCGTCGGCTTTCGTGTCATCTCCGGCCTGTCAGAACGGGTCATCTACCGCGAGCTGTTCCCGCGCGGCCTGACTTTGCTCGACGTCGAAGCGCTCGAGAACTTCAGCCTGAGCCATGTCGCGGCGCGCGCCGAATTGCGTGCGGTCATCACTGCGCTGAACGTCCCGGCGTCGGCGACTGCGGCATTGGCGACTGTCGGATTAGCGGCAGAGGGACCGGCAGCAGCGTGATTATCGCGCTGTTCCTTGTGGTCGGCCTCGGCTGGTGGCTCCATAGGGAGGGCATTCTCCTGCCCAACCTGCGGCGCTTCGGCGTGGCGGGCGGCGCGGCAATCGTTGCGGTACGGCTCCTCGAAACTGGGCAGATCACGGCCGCCCTCGCCGTGGCCGGAAGCGGCGCGTATTGGTGGCACGCATCGGCACCGCGCGGATGGTCACGCGCCGATGCCGCACGGCTCGCCGCGGCGCGGACACTTCTCGATGTCGCGCCAAAAGCCGATGCCGACGCCATCCACGCCGCATGGCGTCGTGTCATCGCCCAGGCTCACCCCGATCGCGGCGGCACGGATGCCCGCGCCGCCGAAGTGACCGCGGCACGCGACCTGTTGCTGCGCGGATAGGCTTTGGCGGCGGAATGCCGCCGATCGGACAGACGTCAAAACCTCAGCGGGGCGCGGCGTTTGCTCAGCGATACCCCGTAAATCGCGAATTTTGCGGCGAAATCGCGCAAACACTACTTGCGAAACGGCCAAGCCATGTTTATTGTGCAGTGCAGCATAAGGAAGATTCACATGGCCGCGAACGGCGATAAGATGAAACCCACGACGGCACCAAAGAATGGCTTACGGGGCGTTGCGCCGATGGTTGCTGTGCCGGTCGCCTCGGTTTTGTCGGAGGCTTTACCTATCCCAACCGTGCCCATCGTAGCCAAGGCCGCCACCGCACCGATAGTTTCGGCCCCGGTTCGCACCAAGGCTCCTGTCAAGCCGCCGCTGGCTGGCACCCCGGTCGTGGCTGCGCCGATTTCGCGTCCGCATGTCGTTGCCTCTCCGATCGCGACAATACCTGTTGCCGCTATTCCACCCGTCACGACGTCACCAGGACCTGCGATTGAAACCCTTAGCGTGGCCTCGTCAGTCCGCGCGTT
>JAYTXW010000315.1:0-2565 GCA_043742745.1 Sphingomonadaceae bacterium | reverse complement strand
CGCAAGCGGCGACAACAACCCGTAGGATAATAAGGAAACGGGGTTCGACGCGATCGCCGAGAACCCGTTGTTCGCCGGGGCGGACACGAGTTACTGGATCCGCCAGTCGATCCCGTTTGCCGGCGGTGGACGCGCGATCGCCATCAACAGTCGCAACGGTGTCCTCAACGACCTGCGTTCGTCGAAGGACGAGGGCCAGTCGAATTTCCAGAACCCCGGTACGATCCTCGCCGGGATCGGCGTCGACGCCGATCTGACAACCCAGTTTCGTATCACCGGCAACGTCAATCACCTGTGGTTCGCGACGACCGAGGTCCTCGAGGCGCTTCGCCAGCAGGCGCGTATCGGCCATGACATTGGCTGGGACCTGTCGGTGGCGACGATCTACCGCCCGAAATTCACGCAGAACATCGTCGTCCGTGCGTCATTGGCAGGGCTTGTCCCCGGCGACGGTTTCAAGCAGCTTTTCACCAGTCAAGCGCGCGATAAGCTCTATTACAGCGCGCTTCTCAACGTCACGCTGAGCTATTGATGCGCCGCTTTGCCCCCATCCTTCTGCTCCTGCTCGCCGTCGCCGGAGTCGGGCGCGCCGAGGAAGAAAAGCCGGTCGTGCGCGACTATAGCCGCGTCATCACCGCATCGGCCCCCGCAAGCCAAAGCTGGGACGACGCCACCGCCAAGAGCGCAAGCTGCCGCGGCTGCCACACCGCGTCGGATCAGAAGACAATGCACGCCTCGACCGCCGTTGTTCTTGGCTGCGTCGATTGCCACGGCGGCAATGCTGCGCTGGCTGTGCCGGTCGGAGTTGCCCGCAGCGATCCGCGCTATGACCAGTTGCGCGACGAGGCGCACGTTCTGCCGCGCTTTCCGCACGAATGGGGCTTCCCCAAAAGCGCTAATCCGAAGCGCAGCTACACGCTGCTCAACCGCGAGTCGCCCGAGTTCATCCGCTTTAAGAACCCGTCGGACTATCGCGTCGCGCGCCAGTCGTGCGGCGCGTGCCACCAGGAAACGATCGACGCCGCCGAGCGCTCGATCATGGCCACCGGCGCGATGTTCTGGGAGGGCGCGAGCTATAACAACGGCATCCTGCCGTTTAAACGCGGCGTTATCGGCGAAGCGTTCACCCGTTCGGGCGACGCAGCGTGCCTGTTGTCGCCCGATATCAGCCTCGCCCCGACGCCGAAGAACGCCTGCCTTGCGCCGCTCGGGGCCGATATTGGCCTGCTGACCGACGCTGCCCGCAAACGCGGCGCACTCGACCGGCTGCTGCCGCTGCCGACGTGGGAGGTCGTGCCGCCTGCCGACGTCTTCCGCGTGTTCGAGCGCGGGGGGCGCAACGTCTCGAGCCAATTTGCCGAGGTTGGGCTACCCAATGCGACCGGCCTCCTCCAGCGTCTCGAGGAGCCGGGCCGCCCCGACATCCGCCAGTCGAACCGCGGCCCCGGCACCGGCCTCCGCGTCGCCATCCCCGTCCTCAACATCCATAAGACGCGGCTCAACGACCCGTTCATGTGGTTCATGGGGACCAACGATCAGCCGGGCGACTATCGCACGTCGGGTTGCGGCGGCTGCCACGTCGTTTACGCCAACGACCGCGAACCGCGCCACAGCCTGACCTATGCCCAATATGGCCGTGACGGCATGAGCGCGACGGTCGATCCGACGATCCCGCACGACGAGAGCGGCCACCCGATCCAGCACGCCTTCACCCGATCAATTCCGACCGCGCAGTGCATGAACTGCCACATGCACCAGCCGAATATGTTCCTGAACAGCTATCTCGGGTACACGATGTGGGATTACGAAGCCGACGCGCCGTCGATGTGGCCCGACAAGCAGAAATATCCGAGTGCCGGAGTCTCGCGCGAAATCCTCGACCGCAACCCCGAGGCCGCCGCGCCGTACGGCAAATGGGGCGACGCCGATTTCCTGCGCAGCGTCTACGATCTCAACCCGACGTTGAAGGACACGCAATTTGCCGATTATCACGGCCATGGCTGGAACTTCCGCGCTGTCCTGAAGCGTGACCGCAACGGCAATCTGCTCGACGGCGACGGCGACATGGCAACCTATGGTACCGACACCGCGCATATCGTCAGCCCCGACGACCCCGAGAAATGGCGCAAGGCCGGCGTCCCCAAATTCGCCCCGGTCGGCGCGCAACCGGGCAAGGTCGTCCACATGATGTCGATCCACGCCGAGGTCGGAATGCAGTGCGCCGACTGTCACTTCGCGCAGGACAGTCACGGCTCGGGAATGATCTTCGGCGAGGTCGCCAACGCGGTCGAGATCGGGTGCAAGGATTGCCACGGCACGGCAGATGCGTACCCGACGCTGCGAACGTCGAACCTGGCGGCGCGACCCGAAGGCAAGGATCTGACCTTGTTGCGCAACCCCGATGGTCAATTACGCTTTGAATGGGTGACGCGCGACGGCCAACGAACGCTGATCCAGCGGTCGATCATCGATCCGAAGATCGAGTGGAAAATGAGCCTGGTGAAGGACTCAGTCGACCCTTCCAGCCCGCGCTATAACGCGAAGGCTGCCCGCGCCAAGCTGATG
>JAYTXW010000314.1:0-4916 GCA_043742745.1 Sphingomonadaceae bacterium | reverse complement strand
CGTCGACGTGGAGCGCGATCGTGCCGGGATAGGGACGATCGACCGGCGCGACCGTCGCGGGCGGGTAGGGGAGCGGCTGCGGCTGGGGGGACTGGGCGTTCGCGGCGACGGTGAGGAGGCCGGCGAGAGCAGCGGCGG
Source organism: Sphingomonadaceae bacterium (assembly GCA_043742745.1). GTDB lineage: Bacteria > Pseudomonadota > Alphaproteobacteria > Sphingomonadales > Sphingomonadaceae > Polymorphobacter_B. Next base: position 4,778 of record JAYTXW010000314.1, on the reverse strand, counting down.
TAGCGGCAACGTTCATTAAAGGCTTTCGCGAATTAAGACGCCAGCCGTCATCCCGGCGGACGCCGGGACCCAAGCCTCAACCAGTCGACTGGTGGAAAGTTGGGTTCCGGCGTCCGCCGGGATGACGGCACGAAGGTTCGTGGAACGGGCTATCGGGCTTTCCCCGCCCTCACTGCGTTCCTGCCACCGGCACCGGGAACCCCTTCGAGCGGAGGTAGGCGTCGACCTTCGGGCCGCGCCCGCGGAAGTTGCGGAAGGCGATTGCGGGATCGACCGTGTTGCCGACACTGGTGATCGTGTCGTGGAAGCGCTTGGCGACCTTCGGATCATACGGCCCGCCCGCTTCGGTGAACGCCTCGAACGCATCGTTGTCGAGGACCGCCGCCCATAGATAGCCATAATATCCCGCCGAATAACCTTCGCCGGCAAAGACATGACCAAACTGCGGAATGCGGTGGCGCATGACGATTTCGGCGGGCATTCCGAGGTCGGCAAGCGCCTTCGTCTCAAACGCCTTGGGGTCGATCGGGGTCGCTCCGGCGAGGTGGAGTTCGAGGTCGAGGATCGCACTCGCCTGCGCCTCGACGACGCCGAACGCCGCGTTGAACGTCTGCGCGCGCTTGATTTTGTCGACGAGCGCCTGCGGCAGCGGCTGGCCGGCGCTGTTGACCAGCATCGCCTGCACTTCGGGGGTCGTGAACCAGTGCTCGTTCACCTGGCTCGGGAACTCGACGAAGTCGCGCAATGTGTTCGTCCCCGACAGGGTCGGGTAGGTGACGTTCGAATTCAGCCCGTGGAGCGCATGGCCGAATTCGTGGAACATCGTCCGCGCGTCGTCGAACGACAGGGTGGTCGGCGCACCGTTCGACCCGCGGATGAAGTTGGCGTTGTTCGATACGATCGTCGGGATGTTACCGCCGTAGGTGCTTTGCTCGCGGTAGGCGCTCATCCACGCGCCGCTGTTCTTGCCGGCGCGGGCGAAGGGATCGAAGTACCACAGACCGACGTGTTTGCCGCCGCGGTCCTTGACCTCGTACACGGTGACGTCGGGGTGGAAGACCGGCAGGCCGTCGACCTTGGTGAAGGTGAAGCCGTAGACCTTGCCGGCGGCGAAGAACATTGCCTCGCGGACGTGGTCGAGCTGAAGGTACGGCTTCACCTCGTTGAGATCGAGGTCGTATTTCGCCTTCCGGACCTTCTCGGCGTAGTAGCGATAGTCCCACGGGGTGATCTTGAAGCCGCCGTGCTGGGCATCGACGAGCGCCTGCATGACCGCGACATCACTGTGAACCTGCGCCACTGCCGGTTTCCACGCGGCGAGTTCGAGCGCCATCGCGTTTTCCGGCGTCTTCGCCATCCGGTCGGCGAGCACCCAATGCGCGTAGGTCGGATAGCCGATCAGCTTGGCATTGGCGGCGCGCAGCCCAAGGATCTGGGTGACGATCGCGTTATTGTCGGTCGCGGTGCCGTTGTCGCCGCGCGACGTCCACATCCGGAAGCCCTTCTCGCGGGCAGCGCGGTCGTCGGCGTAGGTCAGGAACGGCTCCATCGCCGACCGCGTATTGGCGATCAGCCATTTGCCCGGCTGGCCGCGCTTGACCCCTTCGGCGGCGGCGGCGTCGACCTGCGCCTTGGTCAGCCCCTTGAGCTGCGTCGGCGAATCGAGCGTCAGGACATAGCTTTCCTCGTCGGCGAGCTCGTTCTGGGCGAACTTGGCGTACAGGACGCTGAGCTTTTCGTTATTGGCGGCGAATGTCGCCTTGTCGGCGGGCGAGAGCTTCGCCCCCTGTTGGACGAAACGCCGCCAATAGACCCAGACCAGCCGCTGCTGCTCGGGCGTCAGCGTCGCTTTCGTCGGCGAATTGTAGACGGCGTCGATGCGGGCAAACAGCTTCGGATTTTGCGTGATCGAGTCGCCGAACGCCGAGAGCTTGGGGGCGATCGCGGTTTCGACCGCGGCGACGTCGGCGGTTTTGAGGTTGCCCGACCAGACGCCGAAGATCGTTTGCGCGCGGTTGAGGGCGTCACCCGCTTTCTCCAGCGCGACGATCGTGTTGGCGAAGGTCGGCGGCGCGGGGTTGTTCGCGATCGCGTCGATTTCCCGTGTCGTGTCGGCCATGCCGGTTTCGAGGGCGGGGGTGAAGTCGGCGACGCGGACGGTCGCGAAGTTCGGTTCGCCGCCATACGGCCCGGTCCACGGCGCGAGGATCGGGTTGGTCGCGGCGGCGAGCGGGGCGGCGACGAAGGCGGTGAGGCAGGCAGCGGCCAGCAGCTTGAATGTCATGTGCGAAGTCTCTCCCAAGGGTTGTGCCGACGCTACACCGGAAGGGCGGTCCGCGCCTAGGCCGCACAGGTGAACGTGTCTCTACCCAGCCCGCCTTACGGCACGTCGCTCGTCGCTGCGGCGTCGGCGCTTTTTTGGGCGCGGGCGTCGCGCATGAACTTCTGGAAGCACCCGCTGGAGCCGCCGCTGCCGATCGCCGAGCAGCTGGTTGGGCGCAGATCGGCCCCGGCGGTATCGATGTCGCGCACCCGGGCGACCCATGATTGGTCGGGCCGCGCGAATTTCTTCTCGTCGCGCAGGCGTTTGGGAATGCGGTAGCGTTCGGCCTCGGGCAGGCGGGCGCAGACGACGATCTCGTCGCCAACGCCTTTGGGGCACGGGTCGTTGCCGTAGACCGCGAGGTGGATTTCGGTGCGCGGCGGCGGGGTGTTGCGTGCACCAGCGGCGATCGCCGGGGCGGCGGCAGCCAGCATGAGAGTGAGAGCAAGGCGGTGCACCATATCCTAACGCTCCGTCACCGCTTTAGCCCCAGCCAACGCCCGCGCAAAATCGTCCGCGTCGAACGGGCGGAGGTCGCCCATGCCTTCGCCGACGCCGACGGCATGGATCGGCAGGCCGAACCGCTCGGCGGCGGCGACGAGGACGCCGCCGCGCGCGGTGCCGTCGAGCTTGGTCATCACGAGGCCCGTGACCCCGGCGACCTCGCGGAATACCTCGATCTGGTTGAGCGCATTCTGCCCTGTCGTCGCGTCGAGGACGAGGACGACGTCGTGCGGCGCGCCGGGCATCGCCTTCGCCAGCACGCGCTTGACCTTGGCGAGTTCGTCCATCAGCCCGCTCTTGTTCTGCAGCCGGCCGGCGGTATCGATGATGAGGACATCGCTCCCCGCCGCCCGCGCCGCGTCGAGCGCGGTGAACGCCAGCCCCGCCGCGTCCGCCCCCTGCTCGCCCGCGATGACCGGCACCCCGGCGCGCGCGCCCCAGATCTGCAACTGCTCGATCGCCGCCGCGCGGTAGGTATCGCCGGCGGCAAGCATCACCGCATAGTCCTGCTCGGCGAACAGATGCGCGAGCTTGGCGATCGTCGTCGTCTTGCCCGACCCGTTGACGCCGACGACCAGAATGACCTGCGGGCGGGGAAACGCAACGACGTCGAGCGGGCGCGCAACGGGGGCGAGCACCTTCGCGACTTCGGCGGCGACGACGGTGCGGATGCCGCTTTCGTCGATGCCGCGAGGGTATTTTTCGGAGGCGAGCTGCGCGACGATCCGCGCGCTGAGCGCGGGCCCAAGGTCGGACGCGATCAGCGCTTCCTCGATTGCGGCGAGCCGGTCGGTGTCGAGCGTCGTGGTGCCGACCAGCCCGGCGAGGTTGCCGCCCAGCTTGTCCGACGAGCGCGCGAGCCCCGCCGTCAGTTTCGCCAGCCAGCCCCCCCCGTTCGCCCGTTCGGTCATGCCGTCTCCGTCGTCGTCAGGTCGACCGACCCGGTAAAACTCGTCACCGCCGCGCCACTGAGGGTGATCGCCGCGCCGTCCCAGCCGATGGTCAGTTCGCCGCCGGGCAGCGTCACCTTGACCGGCGAGGCGGCGCGACGGGTACGGATCGCCGCGACCGCCGCCGCCATCGCCCCCGTGCCGCACGCGCGCGTCAGCCCCGCGCCGCGCTCCCATACGCGCAGAATCAGGTGGTGCCGGTCGACGACCTGCGCGACGCCGACGTTGACGCGATCGGGGAACAGCGTGTCCGCCTCGATCCGTGGGCCAAGGTCGGCGAGTGCGACGGCGGCGGCGTCGGCGACGAAAAACACGATGTGCGGGTTGCCGACGTTGACCGCGACGCCGTGTTCGAGATCGTCCCACGCGACGGGAACGTCGCCGGTGTCGAGCGGGTAGGCGAGCGGGATCGCATCCCAGTCGAAGCGCGGCGGCGGATAGACGACGGTCGCGGCGCCCGCCGTCGCGCTCGCCGTGAGCAGCCCCCCGGCGGTGTCGATCATCGCTACGTCGCCCAGCAGCGTTGCGACGCACCGCGCGGCATTGCCACACGCCTCGGCGACGCTGCCATCGGCGTTCCAGATCCGCATGAAGGCGGTCGCGCGGGCGCTCGGTTCGATGACGATCAGCTGGTCGCAGCCGATGCCCGTATGACGGTCGGCGAGCATGACGACCTGTGTGCGGGAGAGCGTCACGGGATCGGCACGCGCATCGAACACGACAAAGTCGTTGCCCAGGCCGTGCATCTTGATGAAGCGGCGCATCATTCGCGTCGCCTATAGGCGGTGAAAGCTACAGCGGCTATATGTGCACTTTGACACCGGAGCATTCCCATGAGCGTTAGACCCTGGCGCGATATCGTCCGCCGCCAGTCGCGCCAGATCATGGTCGGGCGCGTTCCCGTCGGCGGCGGCGCGCCGATCACCGTCCAGACGATGACCAACACCCCGACTGAGGACGCGGTCGCGACGATCGAGCAGATCCGCCGCTGCGTCGAGGTC
>JAYTXW010000313.1:0-3170 GCA_043742745.1 Sphingomonadaceae bacterium | reverse complement strand
GATCGTCGCCAGCGGGCGGCACGCGCTCTTTCTCATCGTGAGCCGGATTTCAGCGCGTCCCTGCCGGGGAAGTGAGAATGAATTCTGCGCGTGGGCGTGACCTTAGTGTGACCTTCACCCCCGAACGCTGCCACCTCCGTCTGCTTGGCAAGCGCAACGATTGTCCAGAACGGTTATGCCATGTTGGACACGCCGTGCAGGAAGTGTGAGGTTCCGTCCAAGCTGACAAGGTTGATTTACACCCTCCATCGTGTGAGGTTCCGACCGCTCGCCGCGACGGTCGATCGCCTCGCTAGTTGGTCTTTAGAGAACCGTTATGGTACGCGCTATCGCTTCGCGTCCCGATCGATGCTGAGCAGTGCGAGCGGGTGTCGCCCCGCCGCATTCGCCGTCCACCCCGTCACCTGGCGCGACACCAGCGCCCAGCGAGCGGGGGCGAACAGCGCGATCATCGGCGTATCGGCGACCATCGCCGCCTCGGCCGCCCCCAGCGTCGTCGCGGCCGTCGTCGCGTCGGGAGCCGCCCGCGCAGCGGCGACCAGCGCGTCCGCGCCGGGATTGCAATAGCCGCCGACGCCGGTGGCGCGGCACCCGAACGGCGTCAGGAAGGCGATCGGCGAGTCGAACGGGGCGCTGCGCTCAATGACGGCCAGCTCGAACGTCCCGCGCGCCACCGCCAGCGCATGACCGGCAGGCGAGCGGGCGATCGTCAGCGTCCGTACCCCGATCCGCGCCCAGTCGCTCGCTACGGCAGCGGCGACGGCGGCGTGTTCATGGGCGTCGGGCAGGCTGATCGTCACCGTCAGCGGGGTCGCTGGCCCGAACCCGGCGGCGGCAAGGAGCTGACGCGCGAGGTCGAGGCGGGCGGGCGGAACCTGGATCGCCCAGTCGGGGAGCGCCGGGGCCGGTTCGCTCGGCAGCGGCGGCACGACGCCGAGGACGGGGGGCAGGACGAGACCGAACAGGCGGCTGCCGAGGCTGTCGCGGTCGATCGCCATCGCCAGCGCGCGGCGGACGCGCGGGTCGGCGAGCGGCCCGTTGGCGTGGACAAGGTAGCCATAGACCCCCCAACTCGGCTCGACGCGCAAGGCATTCGACGCGGCGAGCAGGCGGGCGTCGTCGAACCCGGCAACGCCGCCGCCGATGACGACGTCGGTGCGGTCGCGGGCAAAGCGCGCGATCGCCGGTCCGGGATCGTCGACCGGGGTCAGCAGCAACGTCGCCAGATGAGTCGCGTCAGGGGCGGCGAGCGGATTGCGCGTCAGCACCATCGGGCGGCGTTCGGCGTCGGCGACGCGCAACGGCCCCAGCGCCGCAGGACGCGGTCCCGGTGCGACGACGGCAAGGTCGGGCTGCGCGAGCAGGGCGAGCAGCCCCGGCATTGCCCCGGCGGCACGAACCTCGACGACGTTGTCGACCGGGGCATCGATCCCCAGCGCCGACGGCGGCAGGTCACCCCGCAGGACCGCTGCGCCGTGGTCGAGGGCGGCGAGGAGCGGGCGCGACCGGTTGCGGCTGCCCGGCGCGGCGATCCGGCGGAACGACGCGACGACATCGGCAGCGGTCACGCGCTTGCCGCCGGGCCAGGCGCGCGGGCGTAGCCGGAAGATGACGCTCCGCCCGTCGGCGGCGATCCGCCAGCTCGATGCGAGTGCCGGAACGACGCCACCGCTGGCATCGAAGCCGACCAGCCCGACCTGCGTTGCGGCGGCGATCGCCTGCTCGAGCTCACCGCCCCCCGGCACGGTGACGATATCAACCCGCAGCGCGGCACCGTCGTCGCCCGCCGAATGCCCGCACGCAGCGAGCGCCAGCGCGGCGGCAAGCGCCATGAAGCGGAGCGAGCGAATGGCCATCACCGGCGTCCTACCGCCCGCGGAGGGACAGGCAAAGCACGGATTGGTCTACGCCGCCAAAGTGACGGTTGCCGGCGACCAATGATCGCTTGCTTGCCGCCCGGGGTCGCGCTGACTAAGCCAGTGCCGATGACCGCCCCCGCCGCTCCCCGCTTCGGCGACGTCACCGCCTTGATCGGCAATACGCCGCTGGTCGTACTGCGCGGCCCGTCGGCGCGCACGGGGTGCACGATCCTGGGGAAGGCCGAGTTCATGAACCCCGGCGGCTCGGTCAAGGACCGCGCCGCGCTGTTCATCATCCGCGACGCCGAGGAACGCGGTGTTCTGTTGCCCGGCGGGACGATCGTCGAGGGGACTGCGGGAAATACAGGGATCGGTCTCGCCGTCGTCGCCAACGCGCTCGGGTACAAGACCGTCATCGTCATGCCCGACACGCAAAGCCGCGAAAAGCAGGAGACGCTGCGGGCGTTGGGCGCGCGGTTGGTCCTCGTGCCGGCCGCGCCGTACAGCAGCCCGTGCCATTATGTGCACCAGTCACGCCGCATCGCCGCCGAGACGTCCGGTGCGGTGTGGGCCAACCAGTTCGACAATCTCGCCAACCGTCGCGCGCATATCAAGACGACCGCGCCGGAGATCTGGGCCGACACCGACGGCAAAATCGACGGCTTCACCTGTGCGGTCGGCACCGGCGGAACGCTCGCCGGGGTCGCCATCGGGCTGAAGACGTTCAACCCGAAGGTGACCATCGCGTTGAGCGACCCCGAGGGAGCGGCGCTATTCGACTGGTTCGCGCACGGCGAACTCCGCAGCCACGGCAGTTCGGTATCTGAAGGGATTGGCCAGAGCCGGATCACCGCCAACCTCGATGGCCTGACCGTCGACGCCCAGTTCCGCATCTCCGACGCCGAGGCGCTGCCGGTGATACATGCGCTGCTGGCGGACGAGGGGCTGTGCCTCGGCCTGTCGTCGGGAATCAACGTCGCGGGTGCGATCCGGCTGGCCGAGCACCTTGGCCCGGGCAAGACGATCGTTACCATCCTGTGCGACTCAGGAATGCGCTATCTGTCGACGCTTTACGATCCTGCGTGGTGCGCGATGAAGGGGGTTGCGGCACCGCCATGGCTCGTCCCCTCGACAATTGCGTCGGTTGTCCCTATTTGATGATTAAGCAAGGGCAACGATCCGGGCGCCAAAGCGCGCATCGTGACCTGGTTTTTTGGCGAGCGAGGAAGAGTGGCGAAACTTTCGCGCATCCCCCGAACGGCCCGGTCGCTGGGTGCTCAACGGCTGAACGTCGGGCTGACATTATTGGCA
>JAYTXW010000312.1:0-23748 GCA_043742745.1 Sphingomonadaceae bacterium | reverse complement strand
GATCGACGACGTCCAGTTCATCGCGGGCAAGGAATCGACGCAGGAAGAACTGTTCCACACGATGAACGAGATCATCAGCGCCGGAAAGCGGCTGGTGATCACCGCCGACCGGAGCCCCCAAAATCTCGACGGTATCCAGGACCGCATCCTCAGCCGGATGGCGTGGGGGCTGGTCGCTGACATCAACGCCGCCGATTACGAGCTTCGCCTTAATATCCTCCACGCCAAGGTCGCGGGGCTGAAGGACGCGCTCGGGCCGACGCTGACGGTCCCCAACGATGTCGTAGAATTCCTCGCTCGCCGGATTACCGCGAACGTCCGCGAACTTGAAGGCGCGCTCAACCGCGTCGTCGCCTACGCTCGGCTGGTGGGCAAGCCGGTCACGATCGATTTCACCCGCGAAACGCTTGCCGATCTCCTCCGCGCGCACGAGAAGAAGGTGACGATTGAGGACATCCAGCGCCGCGTCGCCGATTATTACCACCTCAAGTTCGCCGACCTATTGTCCGCCCGCCGCGCCCGCGAAGTCGCTCGCCCGCGCCAGGTAGCGATGTACCTCGCCAAGCGCCTGACGCCGCGCTCGCTCCCCGAGATCGGGCGGCGGTTCGGCAACCGTGATCACACGACGGTGATGCACGCCGTCAAGCGCATCGACGCCCTCCGCGCTGCCGACCGCGAGCTCGACGCCGATGTCGCGCGGCTGAGCGCGATGCTGGACGGCTGAACACGGCGGCGTCGAGCGGGTAATTGCGCTTGCAATCGCTTGACCGGCGCCGACTCGCGCAAAGCCCGGCCGGTGGGTCGGGCAATATGCACGCCCGAACCCGTGCGACGGCGCGGCTTTACCGCGTTGCCCCGTCTCCCCTAGGCTCGTGAAGTGAAACCCTTGCCCCCCTCCGCGCGCGGTCCGGCATGGATGCTCCTCGCCTGCATTGCCTTCGCGGTGATGTGGATGGTCATCCGCTTCGTGAGCCGCACCGTCCACCCGTTCGAAGTCGTCTTTTTCCGCAACTTTTTCGGCCTCGCCACGCTTGCGCCGATGTTGCTCCGCCACCCTCGCTTGCTCACGCGCGAGCGGGCACTCCCCAACCTGCGGCGCGCGTCGTCGGGGCTGCTGGCGACACTCGCGACCTTCTATGCTGTCGCCAACGCCCCGCTCGCGACCGCGCTGGCGATCAACTACACCGCGCCGCTATTCGCGACTGTCGGGGCGATGCTGTTTCTGGGCGAGCGCATCCACCGCCGCCGCGGCATCGCCCTCGCCGTCGGGTTCGCCGGAATGCTCGTCGTGGTCCGCCCCGGCGCGCTGCCGCTCACGGCCGGGGTCGGTGCAGCGATGCTGTCGGCGATCGCAACCGCTTTTTCGTATGTCGCGATCCGCGCGCTTGTCGGGCGTGATGACCCGCGTAGCGTCGCGGCGTGGTCGTTCGTCCTGATGCTATTGCCGTCGGGGGTGGTCGCGGCCTTCGTCTGGAGCTGGCCGTCGCCGCTAGCATGGGGTCTGCTCGCCACGATCGGGGTTCTTGCGGCGGTGGGTCAGCTCGGCCTCGCCTTTGCCTTCGCGTCGGCTCCTGCGTCGGCGGTCCTGCCGTATGATTTCGTCCGCTTCGGGCTGATCACCCTTGGCGGCATCGTCGTGTTCGGCGAGCGGTACGATGCGCTGACGCTCGGCGGCGGGGCGATCATCCTTGGCGCGACGATCTATCTCGCCGTCCGCGAGGTGGCGGTCGCGCGATCGGCCAAGACGACACTGGCGCCCGACTCGTGACCCCGGCATAACCACGTAAATCAATGCGGAGAGCGACGATGGAATTGAATGGCTGTGCAGCGGTAGTCACCGGCGGCGCGAGCGGGCTAGGCGAGGCAACGGCGCGCGCGCTCGCGGCCGCTGGTGTCAAGGTCGCGATCTTCGACATGAACGCCGCCAAGGGCGAAGTCGTCGCCGCCGAAATCGGCGGAGTGTTCTGCGCCGTCAACGTGACCAGCGACGAGTCTGTTGATGCCGGCTTCGCGGCGGCACGCGCGGCGCACGGGCAGGAGCGCATCCTGATCAACTGCGCCGGCACCGGCAACGCCGCCAAGACCGCGAGCCGCAGCCGTGAGACGAGCGAAATCAAGCATTTCCCGCTCGATGCATTCAACATGATCATCCAGATCAACCTCGTCGGCACCTTCCGCTGTGTTGCCAAGTCGGCCGCCGGGATGCTGTCGCTCGAACCGATGGCCGACGGTGAGCGTGGCGTCATCGTCAACACCGCGAGCGTGGCCGCCGAAGACGGGCAGATGGGGCAGGCGGCGTATAGCGCGTCGAAGGGCGGCGTCGTCGGCATGACCCTGCCGATCGCGCGCGACCTGATGGGCGAAGGCATCCGCGTCAACACCGTCCTGCCCGGCATCTTCAACACGCCGCTGATGCAGGGCGCACCGGACAAGGTGAAGGACGCGCTCGCGGCATCGGTCCCCTTCCCCAAGCGGCTCGGCCATGCCGCCGAATATGCTAGTCTTGCGCTCGAAATGTGCCGCAACAGCTATTTCAACGGCGAAGACGTCCGCCTCGACGGCGCGATCCGCATGGCCCCACGGTGATGCCAGGGCAATACGATTGACTTGGATTGCCGTCGCCCCGATCATGCGATATCAGATCTCGGGAGGACGCCGTGGCGCACAAGTTCGAGATCTACAAGGACAAGTCTGGCGAATTCCGTGTCCGCTTCAAATTCAATAGCGAGGTCATGTTTTCGACTGAGGGCTATGCGTCGAAGACGTCGGCAATGAACGCGATCGCGTCGATCCAAAAGAACGGCCCCGGCGCTCCGACCGAGGATAACAGCTAGGCTTCAACCCTACGCATCGATTGCGGTCGCCAGATCGATGTCGCGGTGGGTCAATCCGCCCGCGTCGTGGGTCGTCAGCCGAATGTCGACGCGGTTATAGACGTTCGACCATTCAGGGTGATGGTCGGCTTTCTCGGCGAGGAGCGCGACGCGCGCCATGAAGGCGAAGGCGTGCGTAAAATCGACGAACTTATAGTTGCGCGCGATGCCCTCGCCCTCGCGGTTCCACCCCGGTAGCGCGGCGAGTGCGAGTTCGATCTCGGCGTCGATGAGTCTGGGGATCAGCTGGCGGGTCATCCGGCACTCCATCGGCGCGAGCGGCGCGGCCCGCTGACTTGGCGACGGCAGGCCTCTCCCCTATGCCCACCCCGATGACCGACCGTCAAACCCCGACGCTGCCGCCAAGCCTCGCCGACATCGACGCGCTCGCACAAAGCGCGGTCGAGCGGCTGCCCGACCAATTCCGCCGCTGGCTTGGCCCGGTCCTCCTCCGGGTCGAGGAGTTTCCCGATGCCGAGGTCATGGCGGAGATGGGGTTGGAAACCGAATTCGACATCCTCGGTCTGTATCAGGGCCGCCATGTCGGCATGAAGGGCGACATCCCGACCGGCGCGCTTCCCGACATTATCTTCCTGTATCGGCGACCATTGCTCGAGGAATGGTGCGAGACGGGGGAGTCGCTCGAGGCGCTGGTGACGCACGTGCTGGTACACGAGGTCGGGCACCACTTTGGGCTTAGCGACGACGATATGGAGCGGATCGAGGCGGCCGTCGGGGACTAAGTGCCCACTTTAGTTAGCACCTGCTGCGCCGACACCTCCACCAGCAGCACGCCCTGCGCACTGCGAAATTCGGCGCGGACGTTGATCAGCTGGCGGCTCTGCGCGATGACCCGCGCCGCGATGTCGATCGGCTGCTGCTTACCGAGCTTAAAGAACGATACGGTCAGGTTGGTCGTGCGGAACAGGTGATCGCCGGGACCACGGTCATCGCCGCAAACGCGAGGATCTGGTCGGCGAGCGCGGCGATCAGCCCGCCGAATAGTGAGCCGTCGCCGTTCATCTGGTCGGCATCGGGCACGAACCGCTTGCGCGCCCACCCCGGCCCCTACGCATCGAGCGTGCCGAGGCGCATCGTCGCGACGACCGGCGGTGGCGGCGCACCGGCGACGAGAGCGTCAAGCCGCGCCGCCGCCCACGTCGTCATTAGTCAGCCGCCCGCAAGCGCCGCCAGTAACAACAGCGCCACGATGTTCGTGATTTTGATCATCGGGTTGACCGCCGGACCCGCCGTGTCTTTATACGGGTCGCCGACGGTGTCGCCGGTCACCGCCGCCTGGTGGGCGGGGCTACCCTTGCCGCCGTACGCGCCCTGCTCGATGACCTTCTTGGCGTTGTCCCACGCACCGCCGCCGCTCGTCATCGAGATCGCGACGAACAGTCCGCTGACGATGACGCCCATCAGCAATGCGCCGAGGGCGGCGAAGCCATTGCCCTGTGTCGACACCGCCGTCACCGCGAAATAGACGACGACGGGGGCCAGCACGGGGAGGAGCGACGGGACGATCATTTCGCGGATCGCGCCCGCCGTCACGAGGCCGACGGTGCGAGCATAGTCAGGGCGAACGCTGCGGTCGGCGATGCCGGGCGATTCGCGGAACTGCGCGCGAATATCCTGCGCCACGGCACTCGCGGTGCGCCCGACCGCTGTCATCGCCATGCCGCCGAACAGGTACGGGAGCAGCGCGCCGAGCAGCAGCCCGACGACGACATACGGGTTCGACAGGGTGAAATCGACGGGGACGTTCGCGAAAAACTGGCGGAGGTCCTCGGTGTAGGTCGCAAACAGGACGAGCGCGGCGAGACCAGCTGAACCGATCGCATAGCCCTTGGTCACGGCCTTGGTCGTGTTGCCGACCGCGTCGAGCGCGTCGGTCCGCTCGCGGACTTCGGGGTCGAGGCCCGCCATCTCGGCGATACCACCGGCGTTATCGGTGACAGGACCATAAGCATCGAGCGCGACGACCATCCCGGCGAGCGCGAGCATCGCGGTCGCGGCAAACGCAATGCCGATCAGCCCCGCCAGCTGGAAGCTGGCGATGATCCCGGCGACGATGACGAGCGTCGGCAGCGCCGTCGATTCCATGCTGATCGCGAGGCCTTGGATGACGTTGGTGCCGTGGCCACTGTCGCTCGCGCGGGCGATCGACTTGACCGGGCGGTAGCCGGTCCCGGTATAATATTCGGTGATCCACACGATCAGCCCGGTGACCGCAAGACCGACGAGCATACAGTAGAACAGCGCACGCCCGGTAAAGTTCGTCGGCGCGGCGACGGCGTTGGCGGCAGCCCCGGTCGCCGCCTTGACCGCGATGACCGCCTCCATGTCGGGGAACACTGCCTGGGTCGCGAACCACAGCGCCGGGATTGACAGCACGGCAGTGACGATGAAGCCCTTGTACAGCGCGCCCATGATCGAGCCGCTCTTGCCGAGGCGGACGAAATACGTGCCGATGACCGAGGTCAGGATGCACACGCCACCGGCAAGGAGGGGGAGCGTCATCAGCCGCGCCGCATCGGCTCCGGCGACGAGAAGGGCGACGAGGACCATCGTTGCGCCGAGTGTGACGACATAGGTTTCGAACAGGTCGGCGGCCATACCGGCGCAGTCGCCGACATTGTCGCCGACGTTATCGGCGATGACGCCGGGGTTGCGGTCGTCGTCCTCATCGAAGCCGAGTTCGTTCTTGCCGACCATGTCGGCCCCGACGTCGGCGGCCTTGGTGAAGATACCGCCGCCGAGACGCGCGAAGATCGAAATGAGCGACGCGCCGAAGCTGAGCGCAACGAGGGCGTTAATCACGGGGCGCGATGTCGCGACCATGCCGCCAAGGCTGGGCGACACCAATGCGTAGAAATACCCGGCGATCGCGAGCAGGGCGAGACCGGCGACGAGCATCCCCGTCACCGCTCCCGAGCGGAACGCCATCGTCAGCCCCGCCTGAAGCGACTGGCGCGCAGCCTCCGCCGTGCGGACGTTGGCGCGAACCGAAATGTTCATGCCGATGAACCCGGTCGCCCCCGACAAGACCGCGCCGATCAGAAAGCCGATCGCGGGAACGATGCCGAGGAACACGCCGACCAGGATGACGACAATAATGCCGACGACGCCGATCGCCATGTACTGCTTTTGCAGGTACGCGCCCGCGCCCTCCTGAATCGCCTTGGCGATTTCCTGCATCCGCGGGCTGCCCGCCGACGCGGACAGAACCTGGCGTGAGGTGAGGATACCGTAGGCGACGGCGGCAAGGCCGCAGCACATCGCGACGAGAACGAAGGTCATGAATTCCCCCAGGGCGGCGGGCGACGGAGTGGCGCGCGCGGTCGAACAATTGCGGCGGCTTGTCGCAAATGTGCGTTCAGATGGCAAGTCGTGGTCGGCGCCCCGCCGTCAGATTGAGATGCGGGGCATGCGCGCGCCTGAAATGTTGAGGCGCTGCGGGCGTCCGGCGATCATCGCTTCGAACCACATCCGTTCGCACGACAACGGGTCGGCGGAACGCCAGCTGCCGTCGGCGGTGCGGTGCAATGGCCCCTGCCCCTCGGCGACGAGCGTGTCGCCGCGAACGAGGATCGTCGCGCCGCCAAGCCATGGATCGTTCGAGGCATAATCCCCGGCGAGCGCCGCCAGCGTCGGATCGGCGGGCGGCTGCGCGGGGGCAGCGTCGCGCCCGTACAGGGTATCGCCATACCACAGCCGGTCGCGCCGCCCGGGCGCGGCGACGAAATCAAGCGCGTGGGCGCTACGCCCGGGCACGTCGCTGACGAAGCTGCCGTCGCCGACCGACTTTACGCGCCCGCGACGGCTGCCGTCGACGAGCGTCAGCGCCGTGCCGCTCGCTGCGAGTTCGATCGCGTCGCCGCCGGGGCCGACGAAGCGCCCGGCGAAATCATCGGCGTGGGCGATCGGCGCGATGGCAATGAACGGCGGCGGCGCGGGCAGCGGCGTTCCGGCAGCGAGCGCGCGGAGGAGGCGGACGCCGTGCGACGCAACGGCGCGCGGGCGATAGCCGGTGCCGCCGATATTGACGCTGGCGAACACCCCTACGCCGCTTGCCCGGTCGACATAGACCGCCGAGCTGAACAACAGCATCCCGCCGGTATGGTGAAAGGTCGGCGCGGCATCGACGTCGACCGTCGCCAGCCCCGCGCCGTAGCGTGCACCCTTGCCGAAATCGGCGGTGTCGATCAGCGGCGTGGCGAAGCGGACCGCGAGCGCGTCGGTGAACAGCGGCGCGCCCCTGCCCTGGGCGAGCCGCCCGAGGAAGGCGATGTAGCGGAGCATATCGGCGCTGGTCGCCGCGACCGACCCCGCCGCGCGGTCGATGTCGAGCCACGGTCCTTCGGCAAGGGGCGAGTGCGGGAACCACGCGCTATCGCCGCGAAACCCGACATAGCCTTGGGCATAGCGCGCGCGGTCGGCGGTGCGAATCGCGGCGACGGCGGACACCATGCCCAACGGGGCGAGGACCAGCTGCGCCAGCGCATGGTCGTACCGCATCCCGCTGACGCGCTCGACGACGAAGGCGAGCATATCGTAACCGGCGTTGCTGTACGAAAAATGGCTCCCAGGCGGCGTCGCCGACCACAGCCGACCACCCGGTACGTCGGGGAAAAACGGCGCATCGTCGGGCAGCCCGGCGGTGTGCGCCATCAGCTGCGTCAGCGTGATCGACCGGTCGGCGAGCCATAATTCGGGGACGATGCTCACCGCCGCCGCGTCGAGGTCGAGCTTACCGCGCCCGGCGAGGACATAAAGCACCATCGCCGCGAGCGACTTCGAGATCGACCCGATCTGGAACAGATGATCGGGCCGAACGGGAGCGCGACCAAGACTGGAATCGCCGAGCGCGATCGTCGCCGTCTGGCCGTCAGCGGCGCGCACCGCAACCGCCATACCGGGGAAGCCTTGCCCCGCGAGATCGGCGGCGGCGAAGTCGGCGAGGGCCGCGAGCGTTGCCGCAAACGCCGGAGTCGCGCCGGGGGCGGTTATCGTCCGGGCGCGCGCACCGCCGGGGATAGGCAATGCCGCCGCCGCCGCCATTCCGCCAAGCCACATCCGCCGATTGATCAACATCGCGTGCCCCCCATTTGCCGATCGCGAAGGTG
Organism: Sphingomonadaceae bacterium; assembly: GCA_043742745.1. Taxonomy (GTDB): domain Bacteria; phylum Pseudomonadota; class Alphaproteobacteria; order Sphingomonadales; family Sphingomonadaceae; genus Polymorphobacter_B. The sequence continues at coordinate 15,746 of JAYTXW010000312.1, read as the reverse complement.
CCATGCGCGGGGGTTCGACGAAAGGGGGGTCAACCGCCCAGCAACGTGTCGACCCATTCGGGAACGAGGACGCTCGCCGCGCCGTGGCGGGCTTCGTCGAAGCGCCGGGTTCCCGCCGATGGCTCGAGGTTGAGTTCGAGCGTTGACGCCCCGGCGCGGCGCGCGAGATCGACGAACCCAGCGGCGGGGTAGACGGCGCCGCTGGTGCCGATCGACACAAAGACGTCGCACCGCGCCAGCGCGGCAGCAGTGCGCTCCATCTGATACGGCATCTCGCCGAACCAGACGACATCGGGGCGCAAGGTCCCGCCGCACGCGCATGGCGGCGCGCCGGTCAGCGGCGCGGTCCACACCTGCCGCGCACCGCACCGCGCGCACAATGCCGAACGATGCTCGCCGTGCATATGGAGCAGGCGCGGCGGGCGGTCGCCGAGTTCCGCCGCCGCGCGGTCGTGGAGGTCGTCGACATTCTGCGTCACGATCAGCAAGTCACCCGGCCAGTCGCGGTCGAGCCGCGCCAGCGCCCGGTGCGCCGTGTTGGGGACGATCGTGGTGAGAAAGGCGCGGCGCATATCGTAGAAGCGCTGGACGAGCGCGGGGTCGCGCGCGAATGCTTCCGGGGTGGCGACGTCCTCGATACGATGGCTTTCCCACAGACCTCCGGGTGTGCGGAAGGTCGCGACGCCCGATTCAGCCGAGACGCCCGCCCCGGTCAGGACGACGATCGCAGCCGACTTCACGCGGCGGCGGGTTGCACGCCCGGAACGGCGTCGTTAAGGCGCGCGCAGTTGCGTCCCGCGCGTTTGGCGGCGAACTGCGCGAAATCAGCCGCAGCGAACCATACCCCGGTCGCTTCGATAGCGCTGGTCAGCGGCGCGACGCCGAAACTCGCAGTGACCGAAACGTCGGTCATCGCCGCGATGGCGACGCGGAAGCGGTTGGCGGCGGCGAGCGCCTCGTCGGGGTTCAGTTCGGGCAGCAGGACGGCGAATTCCTCCCCGCCGACCCGCCCGAGCAGATCGTTGGCGCGCAGGATCTGGCTGCACGTCGCCGCCACGGCCCGCAGGACGGCATCGCCGCCGGCGTGGCCCAGCCGTTCGTTGGTCACCTTGAAGTGATCGAGGTCGAACAGGACGAGCGTGCACGGTCGCGCGTAGCGATCGCGCCGAGCGATCGCGCGCGTGGCCTCGGCGGTAAAGGAGCGGCGGCATAGCGCTCCCGTCAAATGGTCGTAGCGCGCGATCTGACGAAGTTCGAGGTCGTCAACGACTATCTCGGCAAACGACGTCAGGATTTCGATTTCGGTCGCCGTGAAGTCACGCGGGATCGAGTCGAGCGCGCACAGCGTGCCGACATGAAACCCGTCGCGGCTGGTCAACGGCACCCCGGCATAGCTGGCGATGAACGGTTCGCCGGTGACGAGCGGGTTATCGCTGAACCGCACGTCGGCTTTCGCATCGGGGATGACCATCGGCACCCCTGCCGCAATCGTATGGTGGCAAAAGGCGTTCGCGCGCGGAGTTTCGGCGGCGGGCAGGCCGGGATGCGACTTGAACCACTGGCGATCACGATCGATCAACGACACGGCAGCCATCGGCACATTGAACACCGTCCGAATGAGCGCAGTAATACGGTCAAACGCGGCTTCGGCGGGAGAATCGAGAATGTCGTACCGATTGAGCGCTGAAAGACGTTCGGCTTCGCTGCCGCGACCTTCCGGCGGCCTCGTCAACCCTGTTTCAGTCACTGCCCCGCTCACCACTTGTGGTCTAGACCCCATACTGTGGCAGAGCCATGACAGATTTACCTTAACGATGTGTAGATAGGAGTGTCACAATGTCACGAGTTGGCGTGCTGGGCGCGGGCGGCCGGATGGGCGCGGCGGTCGCTGCCGCCGTGTTGGCCGACCCGGCGTTAACATTCGCGGGGGCCGTCGAAACGGCCGGGCATCCGGCGGTCGGTGCCATGCTCGGCGGGCTGCCGATCGGCGTCGATGCTGCGGTTTTGGCGGGGCTGAGCGACGTTCTGATCGACTTCACCGTCCCCGCCGCGCTCGCCGCGAACCTTGCCGCCGCGCGCGCGGGCCGAGCCGCGATCGTCGTCGGGACGACCGGACTAGACGCCGCCGACCACGCCGCGATCGACTACGCCGCGCGTGACATCGCCGTCCTGCAAACCGCCAACACGAGCGTCGGGGTTGCCGTCCTGGCGCGCCTTGTCGCCGCCGCCGCCGCCGCGCTGCCCGACTGGGACATCGACATCCTCGACCTCCACCACCGCGCCAAGCGCGACGCGCCGTCGGGAACGGCGCTGATGCTCGGCGCGGCGGCGGCGCGGGCACGCGGGACGACGCTTGCCGCCGTCCGCGATCGCCCCCGCGACGGCGCGCCCGGCGGGATTGGCTTTGCCGCACTGCGCGGTGGATCGGTGGCGGGCGACCACATGGTCTTGCTCGCGGGCGACGGCGAGCGGATCGAACTCCACCACAAAGTCGAAGGGCGCGACCTGTTCGCTGCCGGGGCGGTCCGCGCGGCGGCGTGGCTCGCCCGGTGCCCGCCGGGACGCTACACGATGGATGATGTGCTGGGAGACGACGCACTGGGAAACGACGCACTGAGGGACGACGCACTGAGGGACGACGCACCGGGGGACGAAGTGCTGGTGGACAAAGTGCTGGGGCGGGACGTTCTGGCAACGTAACGCCTTGCCCGCCGGTGCGCGCGGGTGCACTAGACGCGGCAACTCATGCTCACCCAACGTTCCCGTTACGCGCTGCGCGCTCTGATCTTCCTCGCCCGCACTGGCAGCGTCGCGCCGGTGCCAATCAGCGTCATCGCCGCCGACCAGTCGCTGCCACGCAAGTTTCTCGAGATCATCCTTCTCGACCTCAAGAACGCCGGCCTCGTCGCCAGCTATCGTGGCAAGATGGGCGGCTATCGCCTCGCCCGCGCGCCGGGCGCGATCGGTTTCGGCGAGATCATCCGCACGATTGAGGGGCCGCTGGCGCTCGTCCCGTGCGTCAGCGTGACGAAATACCATCGCTGCGCCGATTGCTTTGACGAGGCGACGTGCGTCATCCGCAAGGTCATGCTGACGGTGCGCGAAAGCACGGCTGCGATCCTCGACGGGACAACGCTGGCGGACATGGTGGCGCGGCGGGAAGCGGCTTAGACCCCCCGCTTCTTCAATTCCGCCAGAATCTCGTTGAGCACGACGACGTCGGGCGGGACCGCGACCGCCGCCGCCATCGCCGCCATCGACTTCGCCATATATTTGTTCGCCGCGCGGACGATGAGGAAGATCGCGAACGCGACGATGACGAAGTTGAGGATGGTCGTCAGGAACTGGCCGTAGCCAAACAAGGCGACGCCCGCCTTTTTCAATGCCGCATAGTCGGTCGGCGGCCCGGTGTAGCCCGCCGGGAGCGGCCCGAGCATGATGAAATGGCTGGCAAAATCCCGCCCGCCGGTGACGAAGCCGATCAGCGGCATCAGGAGATCCTCGGTCAGCGACGCGACGATCTTCGCGAACGCAGCGCCGATAACGACAGCGACGGCGAGATCGAGGACGTTGCCTCGGGCGATAAAGGCACGAAATTCGGCAAACATGATCACCCCCCCTGTTGTGTCGCAACAATACACCTTAGCTATAGCCGTCCGCCGCACTTTTGGATACTGGCGGCTAAATGCTTTTTCGGGAGACTATGATGTCGCGCCTGCTTCGCCTGCTCGTTCCGATCACGATGACGCTCACGCTTGGCGCGTGCGGGGTCAACACCATCCCGACCAAGGAAGAAGCCGCCAAGGCCGCGTGGGCGCAGGTCGAGAACCAGTACCAGCGCCGCGCCGACCTGATTCCCAACCTCGTGTCGACCGTGCAAGGCTATGCCAAGCAGGAAAAGGACGTCCTCGTTGGCGTGACCGAAGCGCGCGCGTCGGCCAACGCGATCCATCTGTCCGACGCCGACCTCAAGGACCCGGCCAAGGTTGCCGCCTATGAGCAGGCGCAAAATCGCGTCTCGGCGACACTCAACCAGCTTCGTCCGTTGCAGGAGGCGTATCCCGAGCTCAAATCGAACGCCAACTTCATGGCGCTCCAGTCGCAGCTCGAAGGGACCGAGAACCGGATCACGATCGCGCGGCAGGATTACAACACCGCCGTCCAGGACTATAACACGACGATCCGTACCTTCCCGGCGCTGATCGGCGCGAAGGTCATTTACGGCGCCAAGCCGCTCGTTCCGTTCAAGGCGACGACGGCCAATGCGCAGGTCGCGCCGACGGTGAAGTTCTGAGCCTTCGCCACGCCCGCGCGCTGCCGTTCCTCCTGCTGCTGGCATTGCTGGCGGCGTGGGGCGGCGTGGCGCGGGCGGCGGCACCGGTCTTCCCGGCGTTCACCGGCTATGTCGTCGACGCTGCGCACGTCCTGCCACCGGCGACCGTTGCCGCGCTGACGGACAAGCTGGGAGCGTACCAGAAAGCGACCGGGAACCAGCTGATTGTCGCCACCATCGCGTCGCTCGGTGGCACGCCGATCGAAGATTATGGTTATCAGTTGGGCCGCGCGTGGGGCGTCGGACAAAAGGGCAAGAACACCGGCGCAATCCTGATCGTCGCGCCGACCGACCGGAAGGTCCGGATCGAGGTCGGCTACGGCCTCGAACCCGTCCTGACCGACGCGCTGACCAACGTCATCATCAACGAAACGATCGTCCCCGACTTCCGCAAGGGCGACATCGGCGGCGGCGTGACGGCCGGTGTCGACGCCATTCTCGCCCAGCTTCAGGCCGACCCCGGTGTCGCTGCCGCGGCGGTAAGCCAGGCGACGGCGCAGCACAGCGCATCGCACCACCGGGCGTCGGCCGGGCCAGGGGCGCTCGTCTGGTTGGCCATCGTCGTCATCTGGGTCGTCGTCTCGGCGGCGCGGCGCGGCGGCGGTGGGCGTCCGTCGGGCATCGGCTCGGCAATCCTGTGGGGCGTTGCATCGAGCATGATGAACCGTGGCGGCGGCGGCTTCGGCGGCGGCTCGGACGGCGGTGGCTCGGACGGCGGCGGCTTTGGCGGCGGTGGCGGCGGGTCGTTCGGCGGCGGCGGATCGTCGGGGGGCTGGTAGATGTTCAGCGACACCGACCGCACCGTCATCGCTGCCGCGATCAGCACCGCCGAGGCGAAAACCACTGGCGAAATCGTCTGTGTCGTTTCCGACCACCGCGACCGCTACGCCGCGACCGGGCTGACCTATGCCGCGCTGCTCGCGTTCGCGGTGCCCCTCGCGGCGACGTTGTTCGGCTATGGCCCCGACCAGATCCGCGCGCTCGGCGACTGGTCGAGCGGCGACGCGGGCGAGGACCTGCGCCGCGCGGTCGAAGCCTATGCCGCCGTCCAGATTGTCGTCTTCGTGGCTGCCGCCGCGCTGTTGGTTCGCACGCGCGTCGGCAGCTGGCTCGTCCCGCGCGCGGTCCGCCGCGAGCACGTCCACGCCTCCGCGACAACGCAGTTCAAGGCGGGTGGCATTGGCACAACGCGCGGCCATACCGGCGTCTTGATCTTCGTCTCGCTCCCCGACCGCATCGCCGAGGTCGTCGCTGACACCGCAATTTTCGCCAAGGTGTCACCCGATCATTGGGCGACAACCGTCACCGCGCTGACCGACGGAATCAAAGCGGGGACGCCGGGGGCGGGCTTCGTCCGCGCGATCGAGCTCGCCGGGGCGGTGCTCGCCGAGCATTTCCCCGCCGAGGGCGACAACCCCGACGAACTGCCGAACCGCCTGATCGAAATTTAGGCTCAGGCCGCCGCGCTCGGGCGCGCTTTGACCCGGGCAAACCAGTCGGGAAGCCACGTGACCTCAGCCGGCAGCGGCTGCCCGACCGTCGCGCCGAACGCGACGAAGGCGAACAGCAGGATGTCGGCCAGCGTGAAGCGGTCGCCGCATACCCATGTCCGCCCCGCCATCTGCCCGTCGAGCCAGCGCAGCCGGTCCTGCGCGATTGCCTTCAGTTCAGCTGCCCCCTCGGCCCCGACCAGTTTCATCCGCGAGGCGAACAACGGGCGTCCCTCAGATGCGCGAAAGCCGTTCGCCATCGGCTCGACGATGCCAAGGTCGATGCGGCGGACCCACATCCGCGTTTCGGCGCGCTCGTCAGGCGTCGTGCCAATCAGCGGCGGCGTCGGGTGCAACTCCTCGAGATATTCGGCGATGACCGTGATCTCGCTCAAGAAACGCCCGTCGGCGAGCTCGAGGCACGGCGTCGTCCCCGCCACGTTCTTCGCGACATAGGCGGCCTGGCGGTTCTCGCCGCCGCGCAGGTCGACGGTTTCGCGCGCGAGATCGAGGCCTTTCTCGGCGGCGACCATCCGCACGACATGGGGGTTGGGGCCGATCGAATCGTGCAGTTTCATTATCTTTCTCCCTAGGTGAATCGCGCCATAGCGCGCGACGCGGGGTTGGCAAAGGCCCGCCGCTACGCCAAGCGACGGACGACGATGACCCTTGCCCGCCTCCCCCGCCGCGACTTTGCCGTCCTGTTCGCGGTCCTGCTCGTCGTCGCCGCCGGCAATACTGCGTTGCAATCGGTCCTGCCGTCGATTGCCCGCGAAATCCACATCGATGCCAAACTTGTCGGCGTCATCTTTTCGCTGTCCGCGCTCCTGTGGACGATCTCCGCGCCGTTCTGGGCGCGCCAGTCGGACACGCGCGGGCGCAAACGCCTGATGCTCGTCGGCCTCGCCGGGTTCGCCGTATCGATGGTCGGGTGTGCGGGCGCGATCCTGCTCGGCCTGCGCGGGATGCTTGGCGCGGGCGCGGTGTTCGTCGCCTTCGCCCTGCTCCGCAGCCTGTTCGGCATTTTCGGCTCGGCAGCGAATCCGGCGGCCCAAGCCTATGTCGCGGCGCGGACGACCGCGCATCAGCGGACGGCGGCGCTGGCAACGCTGACGAGCGCGTTCGGCCTTGGCACCATCCTCGGCCCCGGCGTCGCCCCGTTCTTCGAAATCCCCGCCCTCGGCCTGTCGGCCCCGATGTTCGCCTTTGCCGCCATCGCCGTCGCGGTCGGCATCGGCCTGTCGCTGCTGTTGCCCGACGACGACCCGGCGCACGAACCGCAGGCCGCCGACCACCTTCACCACGGCGCGCCAGCAACGATGCCGAGCATTTTGGGCGGCGCGACCGGCGGCAGCGCGCGCGCCGCCGACGTCGGGCGCCGCCCGCGCCTGAAGTTCCGCGACCCGCGCGTCTGGCCGTTCATGGTCTATGGCTTTGCCAGCGGCAGCGTCCAGGCGGCGACGGGCCAAGCGCTCGGCTTCCTCATCATCGACCATGTCGGCGGATCGCCCGCCGCCGCCGCCAAGTCGGTCGGCATCGCGCTGATGGTCGGCGCAGGGGCAACACTGTTCGCGCAATGGGGGCTGATTCGCGTCTTCGACCTGTCGGCGGCGGCGCTCATGCGCTGGGGCGCGGCGCTGGCGGCGGCGGGGCTGGTCGGCATCGCCGTCGCCCCCGATTATTTCGGCATTCTCGCTGCCTTCGCGCTGACCAGCGTCGGCTATGGCTTTGCCCGTCCCGGCTTTGTCGCCGCCGCGTCGCTGATGGTGGGCGAGGCGGAGCAAGGGGCCGTCGCCGGCGCGGTTACATCGGTCAACGGCAGCTGCTTCATCGTCGCGCCGACGATCGGCATCGGTCTGTACGAACTGGGTGGAAGCTATCCCTACCTCCTCGGTGCGGTGGTTCAGCTAGGCCTGCTCGGCTATGCGCTGTGGCATCCGGTCCTGCGGCGCGAACTCGGTACTGCGAGCGACGATTAATGCTGGATCAGCGGCCACCGATCAGTCTAGCGTAGCCGAAAATAAAGCTGTTTCCTGGGGATCAAGATGACCGACACCACCGCGCCTGCCCAACCCTGGCCCGCCATGTCGATCGCTGCGGCGCACGCGATGCTGACCGCACCGGGGCAGATGCTCGAAATGGAGACGCTGCCCATTCGCGGGATCGCGACGCGGGTGTGGAAAAACGCCCCCCCGACGCTGCGCGATGTGTTCAACGCCGGGCGGCTCCACGGCGACAAGGTGTTCCTCGTCCACGACGACGAGCGCGTCACTTTTGAGGCGTTTGCCCGCGCCACCACCAAGCTGGCAGCGCAGCTCGCCGCCGACGGCATCGGCAAGGGGGACCGCGTCGCCGTCGTCATGCGCAACGTCCCCGAATGGCCGGTCGCCTTTTTCGCAGCGCAGCTGTGCGGCGCGGTCGTCACACCGCTGAACGCCTGGTGGACCGGCAGCGAACTCGAATACGGCCTGAGCGATTCGGGAACCAAGCTGCTCCTGATCGACGCCGAGCGGCTCGCCCGGCTGACCGAGCATCTGCCGAACTGCCCCGACCTGACGCGGATCTACGTCACCCGCAGCACCGAGGACCCGCTCGGCCCGCTCGTCTGCCGGTTGGAGGACGTCATCGGCACGCCCGAAACCTGGGCGACGCTGCCCGCCACGCCGCTGCCCGCCGTCGACCTCGACCCCGAGGACGACGCGACAATTTTCTACACAAGTGGCACAACCGGTAAGCCCAAGGGCGCCCTCGGCACCCACCGCAACATCGTGTCGAACATCATGGCGAGCGCGTGTTCGGGGGCACGGAGTTTTCTCCGCCGGGGCGAAACGCCCCCCACGCCCGACCCAACCGCGCCGCAGAAGGGGACTTTGCTGTCGGTTCCGTTCTTCCACGCGACCGGGTGCCACGCTGTCCTGTCGCCCGCGCTATTTGCGGGCATGAAGCTCGTGATGATGCGCAAGTGGGACGCCGAGGCCGCGATGGCGTTGATCGAGCGCGAGCGCTTGACGAGTTGCGGCGGCGTGCCGACGATCGCGTGGCAAATTCTCGAACACCCGAACCGCGCCAACTACGACCTGTCGAGCCTCGAAAGCGTCGCATATGGCGGGGCGCCGTCGGCTCCCGAGCTCGTCCGCCAGATCACGACGCAGTTCAAGGGCGCGACCGCCGGCAATGGCTGGGGGATGACCGAAACCAGCGCGACCTTCACCCATCACATGGCCGAGGATTACGCTAACCGCCCCGACAGCGCCGGCCCACCGGTGCCGGTGTGCGACATCAAGGTAACCGACCCCGACGGCAATATCGTGCCCGCGGGAACAGTCGGCGAATTGTGGGGACGCGGTCCGAACGTCGTCAAAGAATATTGGCGCAAACCTGGGCCGAGCGCCGAAACCTTCGTCGACGGCTGGGTCCGCACCGGCGACCTTGCCCGCGTCGACGACGAGGGCTTCGTCTTCATCATCGACCGCGCCAAGGACATGCTGATCCGCGGCGGCGAGAACATCTACTGCGTCGAGGTTGAAAACGCGCTGTACGACCACCCCGCCGTGATGGACGCCGCGATCGTCGCCCGCCCGCACCGCAGCCTGGGCGAGGAACCCGCCGCCGTCGTCACGCTCAAACCCGGCAGCCATGCCACCGCCGACGAACTGCGCGCCGTCGTCGCCGCGCGGCTGGCAGCGTTCAAGGTGCCGGTCGAGGTCCGTTTCTGGGATGGGCCGCTGCCGCGCAACGCCAACGGCAAGATCCTGAAAAGCGAGCTGAAAAAGCTGTTCACGCCGGAGGCCGCCGCCGCCTGACGGAACCGCCCCGGGACGGTGTCGTTTCACCCGTGTAGCTAACCGGGAGAACGACGATGGGTAAGGGTTGCATTCTATGGGCGGTCGGCGTGCCGATCCCGGTGATCATCCTGCTATACGTGTTCCACGTTCTTTAAAGGATGGCATCGCCATTCCTTTTTGATTGTCATCCCGGCGCAGGCGGGGATGACCAAATTCACGGTCGTCCGGTTGCGGATAAAACGGCTGTCCTACACGCCCTCTTTCTGTCTACACTCGCGCCAAAGGACACGGAGATCGCATGACCAACGGCGCAAAAACGACCCGGACCATCCCCTGCAACCGGGCCACGGGAGTTTAGTTTTTAGCGCGCGGTCGTGACGTTAGCGTGACCTTCAGTAAGGAAAAGCGGGTGACCGTCCGCCGCCGGAGCGCTACGGAAGCGCGATGATACGGCTTTCCCACTGACCCCCGCCGACCCCCCCGGCACCCCCGCCCGCCGCGCCGCGCTGCGCCTGCTGACCGCCGTCCTCGCGCAGGGCAAGCCGCTCGACACCGCGCTCGCCAACGCCTTCCACGGCGTCGACCGCGCCGACGACCGGGCGCTTGCGCGCAGCTTGACGAGCGGGGTCCTCCGCTGGCGGACCGACCTCGACGCACTGATCGATTCGGCGACGCAGCGGCCGTTGCCGCCCGATGCCCGCGCCCGCATGGCGCTGCGGATCGGGCTGGCGGGGCACCTCCTATTGAACACCCCGCCGCACGCCGTCATCGCGACGACGCTCGCGCTGACCGAAGGCGGGCCGCGCCGCCTGACCCACGCCGTCCTGTCGCGCCTCCTCCGCGAGAACGCGACCCTGCCCGACGCGCCGACGCTTCCCGAACCCTATGCCACCCGCTGGCGCGCGGCGTGGGGGGGCGACGTTGCCGATGCCGCCGCCGCCGCATTCGGTCACGAACCGCCGATCGACCTGACGCTCCGCGATGCCGCCACGACCGCGCAGTGGGTCGAGGAACTCGGCGGCGTCTCGCTCGCCCCCGGCCATGTCCGGCTGGCGGGCCGCGCGACCATCCCCGACCTGCCTGGCTTCGCCGACGGCGCGTGGTGGGTGCAGGACCTCGCCGCGAGCCTCCCCGCCCGTCTGCTTCGGCCCACGCCGGGCGCGCGCACCCTCGACCTATGCGCGGCTCCCGGCGGCAAGACACTCCAGCTCGCCGCCGCCGGAGCCGAGGTCACCGCCCTCGACAGTAGCGACGCGCGCCTCGACCGGCTGCGCGACAACCTCGCCCGCACCGGCTTGACTGCTGGCATTGTCGCGGTCGATGCGCTCGTCTGGTCGCCACCGGCGCCGTTCGACTTGGTCCTGCTCGACGCGCCGTGTTCGGCGAGCGGGGTCTTCCGCCGTCACCCCGACGTCCTCCACCTGAAAGGCGACCGAGACCTTGCGCCGCTGCTGACCATTCAGGCCGCGCTGCTCGACCGCGCCGTTGACTGGCTCAAGCCCGGCGGCACCGTCGTCTTTTCGACGTGCAGCCTCGAACGCGCCGAGGGCGAGGACCAGCTGAGCGGGGTGCTTGCCCGCCACACGGCGTTGCGGCTCGATCCGATTACCGTCGCCGAACTGCCCAGTGGCATCACCCCGATCGACGGGGCGCTCCGCATCCTGCCGGGGATGCTGGCAGTGGCGGGCGGCGTCGATGGCTTCTTCATCGCCCGGCTGGTCAAGACCGAAGGGCGAAGCCCGTCTTCCGGCAAGAGGTGACGGCGGACCGGCGCTCCGGTAGGGTCAAGGGATGACCGCGACTTACCATGTGAAGACCTTCGGCTGCCAGATGAACGTCTACGATTCGGAGCGTATCGGCGAATTGCTCGAGGCGGAGGGCTATGCCGCTGCCCCGATCGACACCGCCGATGTCGTTGTCCTCAACACCTGCCACATCCGCGAGAAGGCGGCCGAGAAGGTTTACAGCGACATCGGACGGCTGAAGGCGCGTGCCGCCAAGCCGCGCGTCGTGATCGCCGGCTGTGTCGCGCAAGCCGAGGGCGCAGAGATCGTCCGCCGTGCGCCTGCCGTGGACGTCGTCGTCGGGCCGAACGCCTACCACCGCCTGCCCGCGCTCCTCCGCAATGGCGGCCCCAAGGCGGCGGTCGATACCGATATGCCGCTCGCGTCGAAATTCGATGCGCTTCCCGCCCGTCGCAGCGTCGTCGGCGCAAGCGCGTTCCTGACGGTGCAGGAGGGGTGCGACAAGTTCTGCACCTTCTGCGTCGTCCCCTATACCCGCGGCGCCGAAGTCTCGCGCCCCGCCGACGCGCTCGTCGCCGAAGCCCGCGCGCTGATCGCCGCCGGGGCGAAGGAGCTCACGCTGCTCGGCCAGAACGTCAATGCGTACCGGGATGGCGACGTCACGCTCGCGGGGCTGATCCGGCGGATCGCAGCGCTGCCGGGGCTGCTACGGCTCCGCTACATGACCTCGCACCCGCGCGACATGAGCGACGATCTGATCGCGGCGCACGGCGAGATTGATGTTCTGATGCCGTACCTTCATCTGCCGGTACAGGCGGGGTCCGACCGGCTGCTCAAGGCGATGAACCGCGCGCACACGCGCGACAGTTACCTCCGCACCCTCGACCGGCTACGCGCGGCACGAGCGGATATTGCGCTGTCGGGCGACTTCATCGTCGGCTTCCCCGGCGAAACCGACGCCGACTTCGCCGCGACGCTGAGCATCGTGGCCGAGGTGGGTTATGCGGCGGCGTACAGCTTCAAGTACAGCCCCCGCCCCGGCACCCCGGCGGCGGGGATGGCCGATCAGGTTCCCGAAGGCGTCAAGGACGAACGCCTCGCCGCGCTGCAAGCCGCGGTCGGCGCGACGGCACTCGCGTTCAATCGGGCAAGTGTTGGCAAACGCTGCGACATCCTGCTCGACCGCGCCGGCCGTCGCCCCGGCCAGCTGATCGGCAAATCGCCGTGGCTGCAATCGGTGTTCATCGTCTCGCCAGCGGCAAAAATCGGCGATATGATCACCGTCGACTTGATCGACGCCCAGCCCAACAGCCTAGAAGGAGCGCCAGTGACCTCTATCCGAGCCGCCGCCTAGTGGCGAAAAAAACGGCGTCGCGCCCGCCCGCCCGGGTACGCCCGCCGGGACGCCCAAGTGCGGGGAATCCGCCGACTGGTCCCGGCGACCGCGTTCGCCTCGAACTTGAATTCGACCGTCCGCAGCTTCTTGGGCCGTTGTTCGGCCAGTACGACCAGAATCTGATCGTCCTTGAAAACCGCCTCGGCGTGTACATCGCGGCACGCGGCAACAAAGTGTCGATCGAGGGCGAGGCCGACAGCGCCGCGCGCGCCCGCGACATCCTCGTCACCTTGTATAACCGGCTGACCCAAGGACACGGCGTCGATGTCGGCGACATGGAGGCCGCCGTCCTGATGAGCGCCGAGCCGACGCTGGCCGGGCTGACGCTCGCTAACGACGGTGCGCCGAACCCGGCGGTCGTGATCCGCACCCGGCGCAAGACGATCGTGCCGCGGTCGCCGACGCAGGTCCGCTACATCGAGGCGCTGGGGCGCGACGACATCATCTTCGCGCTCGGGCCGGCGGGGACGGGCAAGACGTATCTCGCCGTCGCGCAGGCCGTGAGCCAGCTCGTCGCCGGGTCGGTCGACCGGCTGATCCTGTCGCGTCCGGCGGTCGAAGCGGGCGAGCGTTTGGGCTTCCTGCCCGGCGACATGAAGGACAAGGTCGATCCCTACCTCCGCCCGCTCTACGATGCGCTGTACGATATGCTGCCGACCGAGCAGGTCGAGCGGCGGCTGAGTTCGGGCGAGATCGAGATCGCGCCGCTGGCGTTCATGCGCGGGCGGACGCTGGCGAATGCCTTCGTCATCCTCGACGAGGCGCAGAACACGACGCCGCTCCAGATGAAGATGTTCCTGACGCGTTTCGGCCAGGGGTCGCGGATGGTCGTGTGCGGCGATCCGAACCAAGTCGACCTGCCCAACCCGGCGTCGTCGGGGCTGGCCGACGCCGTCCGCAAGCTGGACGGCATCCCCGGCATCGCGACGCTCCGTTTCAGCAGCCGCGAAGTCGTCCGCCACCCGATCGTCGGCGCGATCGTCGAGGCGTACGAGGGGCCGCCGCAGGATGGCTAGGCGCTGAGCCCGTGCTGACCGTCGACACCGATATCGCCGCTGGAGACTGGGACGCAGCGACCGATTGGCCGGCGCTCGCGACCGCTGCGTGCGCCGCCGCGCTCGCGCAGTCGGTCCATGCCCACCTCGACCACGCCCGTTACCCCGTCGAGGTCGCCGTGCGTTTAAGCGACGACACCGATGTCCGCACGCTCAATGCGCAGTATCGCCACCAGGACAAGCCGACCAACGTCCTGTCGTTCCCGATGGTCGCCGCCGATGATATCGACGCGCTGGCGAACGGTGGAGACGGCGAGGTCCTGCTCGGCGACATCGTCCTCGCATACGAAACCTGCGCTCACGAAGCGGCAGCGAAGGCGATCCCCCTTCCCGACCATGCGCGCCACTTGATCGCGCACGGAATGCTTCATCTGCTCGGCCTAGACCACGTCGACGATGCGACCGCCGCGCACATGGAGGGGCTCGAAACTGCCGCCCTCGCCACGCTTGGGCTTGCCGATCCCTATGCGGAGCGCGATTAAGGGCCATGGCCGACCCGCACCCTAGCACCGACTTCGCCACACGGTTGTGGCGAAGTCTGAAAATGATGGTCGGCGGCGGCGGCGGCGTCGAACCGACCCTGCGCGAAAGTCTTGAGGAAGCGATCGATGAGGTCGTCGGTGAGCCGTCCGACCGCGACGACCTGTCGGTCGTCGAACGGACGATGCTCAAGAACCTCCTCCACTTCGGCGAACGGCTGGTCGACGACGCCGCCGTGCCGCGCGCCGACATGATCGCCTTCGATGTCGATGACAGCTTCGCCGATCTCGTTGCGCTGTTCCGCGAGGCCGGCCACAGCCGCCTGCCGGTGTTCGAGGACGACCTCGATACCGTCATCGGCATGGTCCATATGAAGGATGTCTATGCCCGGATCGCGACAACCTTCGACAACGCCATTTCGAGCAAGCCGTTTGAGGCGATCGACGTGCGGTCGCTCCTCCGCACGGTGTTATTCGTGCCATCGTCGATGCGCGTCCTCGATCTCCTCGCGCGAATGCGGTCGGGGCGGACGCACATGGCGATCGTCGTCGACGAGTTCGGCGGGACCGACGGTCTCGTGACGATCGAGGATCTGGTCGAACAGATTGTCGGCGACATCGAGGACGAACACGACGAGGACGAGGCGAAACTCCTCCAGGCAATCGGCGACGACCTGTACGAAGCCGACGCGCGCCTTGACCTCGCCGAACTCGCGGCGACGACAGGGCATGACTTCGCCGACGTCGCGATCGGCGGCGAGGTCGATACGCTCGGCGGCATGGTGTTCATGCTCGCCGGGCGCGTTCCGGCGGTCGGCGAGATGATCGACCACCCGTCGGGGTGGCGATTCGAAGTGATCGACGGCGACGCGCGCATGGTCCGCCGCCTGCGCCTGTATCCGCCAGCGGCGGCGATGTCAGCGGGGTAAGCACAGGCGGGCGGCGCGGCACTTTCTTCTGTCCTACACTGGGCCGATCCGCTTATCGTGCACCGATGGCGAGTCGACGCCTTGCCCCCTCGGCCGCCAGAAATTTCCGCCCAAATCCGCACTCGGAAACATCCGGCGCTAAAACCGGTCAAAGCGTGAGCCTGTGTTACCTTCCGCACGCGGCGGCCACTACCGCCGCCGCCGCCCGGAACCGCGACACCGCCGCGCGCGGGGTGATTTCACGCCGCAGAACTGGTCAACGCGTGAGCTCGTGTAACCTTCCACGCGATTTTGCGGCGTTGGTGGCGTCGCTGGCCGTCATCGGACCGATTCCGGTAATCGCACAGGACCGCCCTGTCGCCGCAGCCGCCGAATCGGCTCGACACAGTACAGCCGTCGCGACCGGCGACCGCGACGAGCCTGCACACGGCGACTTAACCCGGATTATTCACCGGGCGGTCTGTTTTGGGGGTGGCGAGCGTAGCTTAACTCTTTGATCGGATGTAGAGAATGGGTGTCGACGCCGTTCTTTTC
>JAYTXW010000311.1:0-5594 GCA_043742745.1 Sphingomonadaceae bacterium | reverse complement strand
TCAAGATGTCGGTTATCATCGCGGCACATTCCGACGTGCGATGGGACGCCCCGCTTTACCGCATCGGCTGGCTGTCACCCGTGATGTGGGTCGTCGAGCGGACGATCTCGACCCCGGCTACTCATAGCGCCCATCACGGCAAAAACATCGCCGACGGCGTCACGAACTACAAGGGTAACTTCGGCAATCTTCTGTTTTTATGGGACGTTTTATTTGCAACGGCCCGGATTACACGACGCTATCCTGACCGGATCGGCGTTGAAAACATGAGTCCCGTCCGCGTCCGCACCCAGCTTTTGTGGCCCGTGTTTCGAGGATAGCCGCAATCGCGACCGCATGGTGACCCCTACGGGAATCGAACCCGTGCTTCAGCCGTGAGAGGGCCGCGTCCTAACCGCTAGACGAAGGGGCCGAGCGAGGGGCGTCAATACGGGCCACCGCCGGTGTTCGTCAAGCTGCCGCGCGCCCGACCACGCCCGCCGCCGCGCGCTCGGCCTTGAGGCAGTCGGCGAGCAGGAAGGCGAGCTCGATCGCTTGGCTCGCGTTCAGCCGCGGATCGCACTGTGTCTCGTAGCGGTCGGCCAGCCCCGCGTCGGTCACGCCGATCGCGCCGCCGGTGCATTCGGTGACGTCTTGGCCCGTCATCTCGACGTGGATGCCACCGGCGTGGGTGCCCTCGGCGCGGTGGACGGCGAAAAAGCTGCGGACCTCGCGCAGGATCAGGTCGAACGGGCGCGTCTTATAGCCGCCCGCTGCTTTCACCGTGTTGCCGTGCATCGGGTCGCACGACCACACGACGCTGCGCCCCTCGCGGGCAACGGCGCGAACGAGGCGCGGCAGGTGGTTTTCAACCTCGTTCGCCCCGAAGCGCGCGATCAGCGTCAGCCGCCCCGGCACGTTGCCCGGGTTGAGCGTATCGACCAGCCGCAGCAGATCGTCGACGGTGATCGACGGTCCAACCTTCAGCCCCAGCGGATTGCCTACCCCGCGCAGGAACTCAACGTGCGCGCTCCCGGCAAAGCGCGTCCGGTCGCCGATCCACAGCATATGCGCGCTGGTGTCGTACCAGTCGCCGGTCAGGCTGTCCTGGCGGGTCAAGGCTTGTTCGTACCCCAGCAGCAGCGCCTCGTGGCTGGTGAAGAAGCTCGTCCCCTTCAACTGCGGCACCGTTTCGGGCGAGATGCCGCACGCCGCCATGAAGTCGAGCGCCTCGCCGATCCGGTCGGCCAGCGCCTGATACTGCTCGCTCCACAGCGAACGCCCGCCAAAGTCGAGGTTCCACTGATGGACCTGATGGAGGCTGGCATAGCCGCCGCTGGCAAACGCGCGGAGCAGGTTGAGCGTCGCCGCCGACTGCATATAGCCGCGCATCATCCGCTCGGGTGAGGGGGTGCGCGCGGCGGGCGTGAAGTCGATGCCGTTGATATTGTCGCCGCGATAGCTCGGCAGCGTCGTATCGCCGATCGTCTCGGTATCGCCCGACCGCGGCTTGGCGAACTGCCCGGCCATCCGCCCGACCTTTACCACCGGCAGCTTCGACGCGAATGTCAGGACGACCGCCATCTGGAGCAGCACGCGGAACGTGTCGCGGATCGTGTTCGGGTGGAAGTCAGCAAAGCTTTCGGCGCAGTCGCCGCCCTGGAGCAGAAATGCCTTGCCCGCGGCGACATCGGCGAGTTGCGCGGTCAGATCGCGCGCCTCGCCCGCAAAGACGAGCGGCGGATACGTCCGCAATTCCGCCTCGGTCGCGGCGAGGGCGGCGGCGTCAGGATAGACGGGCAACTGGCGGGCTTCGTGGCCGCGCCATGTATCGGGGGTCCAGGGGTTCATCGCGCGCGTCATCGACGGTTCACGCGCCGGGGGCAAGGTGATTTGGTTCGCGGGCGCCGCGAAACATCACACACATCACACGAAACACTATCAGAATGCAGGCTTTTCGAGCCGCTATGGTTATTCCCGCCAAGGGTGATGGATAAGTGCCGGTCGGTCGAAGGAGGGTGCCGCACCGCGCGTGGGGCGCTCAGCGCGGGTGCGAAGGTCACGCTAACGTCACGCCCACGCAAAAAATTTGATTTTCTTCCGCCCCGACGCGGGTGCGCTATCGCCGATGCCGCATGGCGGCGGGGGGCGGACGGTGAGGGGGCGAATGCGGTGCTCATTCCAAGTTTGCACCAAATATTGTCCTACTAGTCAAGGGCGACGATCGGACGGCGATCGTTGTTCAGGCCGCCTGTTCGATACCGACGCTGCGATAAACGAATAGATCGGACCAATATTGGCAATCGGACAGGCGCCGACGGCACTTTGCCCACATAAATGATGACGACGCTCGCTCGCAGATGACAGAGCGGCGCATCCAATGAAAGCTGGATGCGCCGCTGCAAACAGTCGAGCAGAAAGACTAGGCGGCGCTCGCCGTCCCATTCCGGCTGCGCCGCATCGCGGCACCGGTCAGGCCGAAGCCGCCGATCATCAGCCCCCACAGGGCTGGCTCGGGCACGGCGGCAGTAATGCTTACTTTGTCGATCAACGCTGAGTTGTCGCCACTGGCGGTGTGTGCGCTGAACGTGAGGTCGTATGTCCCGGCACCCAGCGTGACGCTTGCGCTCGTCGGAGTAAACGCCTGATGTTGAGTAAGTCCACCGCTAAAGATCTGATTACCGAGTGAAACCGTATAATTTACAGCGCCACTATAGTTAAGACGGCCTCCGGCCAGCCAGCTGACAACATAGGTGCCAGCCGCCAGCGATACAGTCTGGGACACGGTCGACGTGGAACCATTGTTGGACTGCAGAAATCCATAATAGTGTCCGTCCGGCGTGACGCCCGCGAAGCTTTGCCCGTTATCGAGATTTATGCCGGAAACTCCCGTGCCAAACCAAGGGTTGGTGCCGCAACGGGGCTGAGAAAAAAGACAAGCTTCTACCCCGCTAGCAGCACCCTGAACCTCGAAGCTGCCATCAGCCACGATTGTTGCTCTCGCCGCGCCCGTATTCGAGACCGTGCCCAAAATTAACAACGCCTGGACGACATGGGATGCTTTGATCATTACTTAATCCCGTTATGAATAATACCAACGCGAATCACTCGGTTGGTACGGCTCAGTTACAGTTTTACGTTACCGACCAAATGTTTTTTACAATTATTATTTTCACGATGGAGTCGGATATTATAAAATATTAGGTGACACACAGCGTGCGTCGCGGCAAAGCCGCGCCGGTTGTCGGGCGGGTTCGGTGCGGGGGTCGCACCGCCCCGCCGTCCGGCTCGGCGCGAGTCCGCGCGCTGCCGACGAGCGCAAGGGCGCTCGTTGCGCTGCGCTCGGCCGCGCCAGCGCCTACCGCATCAGCACCAGTTCTTCCGCCATCGTCGGGTGGAGCGCGACCGTTTCGTCGAACGCCGCCTTGGTCAGTTTCGCCTTCACCGCGATCGCGAGCGCCTGCAAAATTTCCGGCGCTTCGGGGCCGATCATGTGTGCGCCGACGACGACATCGGTCGCGGCGTCGACGACGAGTTTGTACAAGCTGCGCTCGTTACGGCCCGCAAGGACGTTGCGCATCGGGCGGAAGTCGCTGGTAAAAACGCGGACGGTGCCGTGGTGGTCGCGCGCCTCCGCCTCGGTCAGGCCGACGCTGGCGATCGGTGGGTTGCTGAACACCGCGCTGGGGATGCAAGCGTGGTCGACGGTCCACGGCTTGCCACCGAACACCGAGTCGGCGAACGCATGGCCCTCGCGGATCGCGACAGGGGTCAGCTGAACGCGGTCGGTGACATCGCCGACCGCCCAAATGTTGGCGACGCTGGTGGCGCTGTCGGCGTCGACGGCGATCGCGTGCTTGTCGTTCAACGCGACCCCCGCCGCCGCGAGGCCGAGGCCCTCGATATTCGGGCGGCGGCCGACCGCCCATAGCAGCATATCCGCCTCGATCGGGTCGCCGTTGGTGACGACGACGCGGACGCCGGTTGCGGTTTTCTCGATCCGTTCGAAGCCGCAGTTGAACTCGAACTTGATGCCCTTCGCCAGCGAGATCGTCAGCAGCCGGTCGCGCAACGCCGCATCATACTGGCGCAGGATCGTGTCGCCGCGATTGACGAGCGTCACCTTGACGCCGAGCTCGTGGAACACCCCGGCGAATTCGTTGGCGATGTACCCGCCTCCCGCGATGACGAGCGTCTTCGGCAGATGATCGAGGTGGAACACCTCGTTCGACGTGATGCCATATTCCGCGCCCGGCATATCGGGGACGAGCGGGCGCGCGCCGGTGGCGATGAGGATCTTGTCGGCGGTGACGGTCGTGTCGCCGACCTTTACCGTGTGCGCGTCGAGCAGTTCGGCGTGGGCCGGATACAGATGGACGTTGTGCCCGCTCAGCGTCGTTTCGTAGATGCCGTTGAGGCGGTCGACCTCGGCGAGCACATTGTCGCGCAGCGTCACCCAGTCGAAGCCTTTGTCACCCAGCGTCCAGCCGAAGCGGCGGGCGTCGACGAGATCCTCGGCGAAGTGCGACCCGTAGACGAGCAGCTTTTTCGGGACGCAGCCGCGAATGACGCAGGTGCCGCCGACGCGATGTTCCTCGGCAATGGCGACGCGCGCGCCGTGCCCGCTGGCGATCCGTGCGGCGCGCACCCCCCCCGAACCAGCGCCGATAACGAGGAGGTCGTGGTCATATGTGGTCATGTCAGGCCCTGTTTTACTCAGGCTGACGTAGGGTCGCGGTGCACGGCGTGCAAACGCGGATTACCGGTCACGCTGATCGTTTTTCCAGCGCTGGCCCGGTCGGCGAGCCAGCGCTGGAAAGAGTGTCACGCCGCGACGACGGTCGCCTGACGGCGCCGCGACACGCCGATGAGGCCGAAGCCGACAACCATCATCCCCCATGTCGCCGGCTCGGGGACGACGCCAACACGACCGCCGGCAAGGTTCGTTGCGTACAGCGCCGCGTTCGAGCTTGCGCTATATGCAAGAGTGATGATGTCGAGGCCGGTGCCGCCATCAATCTTATAAAAGGCCGTCGCCTCACCCGGGCTACCGGTGCCGCCGCCAAAGTGGAAGCCGACATAGCTGATGCCCTTGAGGAGCGTTGTGAAGTCGACCGTGTGCGAGCCGTTGAGCGTGGCGATTTTCTCGATATTGGCGAGATTGCCGTCCCAGGTAAAACCGA
The DNA here is from genome assembly GCA_043742745.1 of Sphingomonadaceae bacterium. GTDB lineage: Bacteria > Pseudomonadota > Alphaproteobacteria > Sphingomonadales > Sphingomonadaceae > Polymorphobacter_B. The sequence continues at coordinate 432 of JAYTXW010000311.1, read as the reverse complement.
TTGCGGCGAGCCCCGATTTTTGTGCCGTGATGCTGGCCGGACTGCCGCCGACCAGGTTGCCAGCGAAGAAGCCGCTGCAGGCGAGCGCCTTGGGCGACACGTCGGCAAGCGCACAAACGGCGACAGGGCTTGTGGCCATCGCCGGCGAAACGGCGACAAATGCTGCTGCCGCAGCGCCGGTCAGAAAAATATTCTTGTTCATAATTGATCCCCGAATTAACCTAAACCGTGATGCGGTTAACGGTCTATTAGCGGAAATTTAGGATAAGTAAACACTCATTATTGATTAATCGTTACGGTGGCGTTATGTCGCGTTTTGCCGTGTGACGGTACGGTTCGCGTTCACGCGCGACCGCGAACGCGGAAGACGCGCGACCGCAGAATATCGGTCAGTGTGATCGGGCGGGCGTGCCCTACCCTGTCTTCCCTTCC
>JAYTXW010000310.1:0-22521 GCA_043742745.1 Sphingomonadaceae bacterium | reverse complement strand
CGCTTCTCCGTTAGCGCCTGCCGCGTCAACCCTTCGTGCTCGCGTACAGCTTCCACAGATCGGCGATGTCCTTCATGCCGGTCTTGTCACCGACGCTGGCGAAGGTCGTCTTGGCCGTCGCACCCGACCCGGCCTTGACCTGCGAAATGCCCTCGAACACCCGAGCATCGTCGGCTTCGGGGCCCCCGGCGGCGGCGGCCTTGCCAAAGGCGGTCGCGGCGTCGGCGTATTTTTCGAGGCCGAGGTACGCGCCACCGGCCTGCGCTGCCGTCGCCGGGCTTGCCGCCAGCTTTGCGGCATTGGCCCCCGCCGTCTGGGCGCGCGTCGCCGCCGCCTGCGCGAGCTTTGCCGTCATCGGGTCGGAACCGAGCGATCCGCCGGCCTTCATCAACACCGTCTGCGCGACGCCCGGCTGGTTGCCGACGATCGCCAGCTTCGCAAATTCGAGGATGTCGTCGGGGCGGTTGAGGTTGCCGGTCGCCTGCATCAGGTGGAACAGCGCGAGCTTCGCCGACGGACGCATCTGCGTCTTTTGCAGCTCGACGAGCAGCGTCTGCCATCGTGCGGGGGAGGCGTCGACGCGAATCAGCTTTTCGGTCGTCGCGAGATACGCCTTTTTGTCGCCCGACTTATACTGGGCCCCGGCGAGGTTCTCGAGATACTGCGGCCGCGCGCCGTTGCTCGCGATCAGCTTGTTATAGGCGGTCACTGCCTCACTATAATGGCCCTGCTTGATCGCCGCCTGTGCGATGAGGATCGTCATTTCCTCGCCGCCGCTCTGCTTGGCGAGGGCGACCGCCTTCGTATAGTTACCAGCGTTATAGTAGAGCTTGGCGAGCTGCGACGGGGTTGCGGTGCCGCCGGCCTGAAGCTCCTCGGCGGCTTTCCCGTACTGCCCCGCCTTGGTGTAAACATACGCCGCCATCTGGGCGACCTTGGCGCGCTCCTCGGATGTCTTGGCGGCGGCCTTGGCGGTATTGATCGCGTTGATCGCGGCGCCGCCGCTCGACTTCGCCGCCTGATTGAGCGCGGTGCCGACAGCCTTCGATACGGCGGCGGCGGCAGGGGTACCGAGCAGCGGCACGAGCGCCAGCACAGCCACGCCCGCCAAATGCTTCACCAGCTTCATGTTATCGTCCCTCGTCTGAGCCAACGCTCGATGATGATCCCGTGCCGATGGCGGCACGCTGAACGGGTGCTGCCGACCGGCGTTCGCGACCTTATCCAATCCCGTGGCCCGTGCAATGGCCGGATCGCGCATGGCGAAGCGGCGATGATTGCGCCGCCGCCGCCGAACGCCTAATCGCACCCGCCATAGTCACCTGAAGGAAATAGATTGGCCCGCGCATTCGTCTTTCCCGGTCAGGGCAGCCAGTCGGCGGGCATGGGCAAGGCGCTCGCCCAGGCGAGCCCAGCCGCCCGGGCGGTGTTCGAGGAAGTCGATTCGGCGCTGGGTCAGCATCTGTCGCGACTGATGTTCGACGGGTCGCTGACCGAACTGACGCTGACCGAGAATGCCCAGCCCGCGATCATGGCGGTGTCGATCGCGGTGCTGCGGGTGCTCGAGCAGGACGGCGGGATCAGCCTTGCCGACAAGGCGGCGTTCGTTGCCGGTCACAGCCTTGGTGAATATAGTGCGCTGTGCGCTGCCGGCGTCCTGACGCTCGCCGATACCGCGCGGCTGCTTCGCGCGCGCGGGACTGCAATGCAGGCGGCGGTCCCGGTCGGCGTCGGCGCGATGGCGGTGCTGATCGGCCTTGACCTCGATACTGCATCTGCCGTCGCGGCCGAAGCGGCGCAGGATCAGGTGTGCGCGGTCGCCAACGACAATGCACCGGGGCAGGTCGTCGTTTCGGGCCATGTCGAGGCGGTGGCGCGCGCGATCGCCCTCGCCAAGACGAAGGGGTCGCGCCACGCCGTGCTGCTGCCGGTGTCGGCCCCGTTCCATTGCTCGCTGATGGCCCCGGCGGCGGACGCGATGCGCGCGGCGTTGGACAGCGCGACGCTCAAATCGCCGTTCGTCGCGCTGGTGGCGAACATCACCGCCGCGCCAGCGACCGCGCCGGATACGATCCGCGACCTTCTCGTCGAGCAGGTCACCGGGCGCGTCCGCTGGCGCGAAAGCGTGTTGATGATGACCGACGCCGGGGTGACGCGCTTCGTCGAGTTGGGTGCCAAGGTCCTGTCGCCGATGGTCAAGCGCATCACCCCCGACGCCACCGCCGATGCCGCCCTCGACATGGGCAGTATAGAGGCATTGGCGAAGGGACTGTAACGATGTTCGACCTCACGGGTATGACCGCGCTTGTGACCGGCGCGTCCGGTGGCCTCGGCTCGGCGATCGCGCGCAGCCTTGCCGCGCAGGGCGCGCGGGTGGCGTTGTCGGGGACGCGGGTCGGCCCACTCGACGAACTTGCCGCCGCGTTGCCGGGATCGGTCGTGCTGCCGTGCGACCTGAGCGACGGCGCCGCCGTCGATGCGCTCGTCCCCGCCGCCGTCGCTGCGCTCGGCAGCCTCGACATCCTGGTGAACAACGCCGGGATCACGCGCGACAACCTCGCCATGCGGATGAAGGACGCCGAGTGGGACAGTGTCCTGCGCGTCAACCTCGAAGCCGCCTTCCGCCTGTGCCGCGCCAGCCTCAAGCCGATGATGCGCGCGCGCTTCGGGCGAATCATCAGCGTCACCTCGGTCGTCGGCGTTACCGGCAACCCCGGTCAGGCGAATTATGCTGCGTCGAAGGCGGGATTGATCGGGATGAGCAAAGCGCTTGCGCAGGAAGTCGCCAGCCGCAACATTACCGTCAACTGCGTCGCGCCCGGCTTCGTCGCTTCACCGATGACGGCGGCATTGAGCGCCGACCAGACCGCCGCGCTGACGGCGCGCATCCCGGCCGGACGGTTGGGGGAGGGGGCCGATGTCGCGGCCGCCGTCGTCTACCTCGCCAGCCGCGAGAGCAGCTACGTCACCGGCGCGACGCTCCACGTCAACGGCGGCATGGCGATGGTGTGACTTACGCCCTATCATAGTTGCGAAACGACCCGGATGATAGTAGATATGTTACTACTTTAGGGGAATCGCTATGGGATTGACGACGCTCTCGAGCCGCGAGTTCAATCAGGACGCGAGCGGTGCCAAACGCGCCGCCGCCAACGGCCCAGTGTTTATCACCGACCGTGGCAAGCCCGCACACGTCTTGCTGACCATCGCCGAATACCATCGGCTTGCATCGACCGGCCCCACGATTCTCGAGCTGTTACGGGACCATGCCGCTGCTGCGGTAGAGTTCGAGCCGCCGCGCCTTGGCGATAATCTGTTCCGGCCCGTCGACTTCTCTTGATGTATCTGCTCGATACGAACGTCGTATCGGAATTCCGCAAGGTGCCCACCGGTCGGGCCGATCAAAAGGTCGTCGCCTGGACGGCAACGGTCGCTACAGCCGTCCTGTTCATTTCGGCGATTACGATCCTTGAGGTTGAAACGGGCGTCTTGTTTCTCGAGCGCCGTGACGCGATGCAAGGGGCGTTGTTGCGCGCATGGCTCCGCGACCGGTTGCTACCCGCGTTTATCGGCCGCGTCCTGCCGATCGACGGCGAAGTCGCGCGTCGCTGCGCAAGGCTGCACGTGCCGAACCGACGGCCTGATCGCGACGCCTTCATCGCCGCAACCGCGCTCGTTCACGGCCTGACCGTCGTCACCCGTAACACCGCCGACTTCGCCGACACCGGCGTCGCGCTACTCGATCCATGGCGCGACCCGGCGGTCGCCTGACCGGCGCGCGCAACGGCTTGTCACCCGCGCGCCGCGCCGCTATCGCAACGACAAGGCTCAGCGCCACACCGATAAAAGAGGATAATCGTATGACCGATGTTGCCGACCGGGTTAAGAAGATCGTTGTCGAGCATCTCGGCGTCGATGCCGGCAAGGTCACCGAGGACGCGAGCTTCATCGACGACCTCGGGGCCGACAGCCTCGACACGGTCGAACTCGTCATGGCGTTCGAGGAAGAATTCGGCGTTGAGATCCCCGATGATGCCGCTGAAAAGATCCTGACAGTGAAGGACGCCATTGGCTTCATCGAGACCCACGCCAAGGCGTGACGCCGTTTGATTAGGCCGAAACCGGCACGCTCAACGGCTCTCCGTGACCACGGGGGGCCGTTTTGCGTTCAAAGGACGGCGATGGACTGGGGAGGACCGCGATGCGTCGCGTCGTAATTACCGGCATCGGCATGGTCACGCCGCTGGGGGCCAACCCCGAGACGGTGTGGACCAATATCCTCGCGTCGCGGTCGGGCGCGGGGCCGATCACGCGCTTCGATCCGACCGACTACGCCTGCCGCATCGCGATGGAGGTCAAGCACGGCGACGGGACCGGCGACACGTTCGACCAGACCAGGCGGATCGACCACAAGGTCCTGCGCCAGGTCGATCCCTTCATCATCTTCGGCATCGACGCCGCTGGTCAGGCGCTGGAAGACGCCGGGCTGACTGACATGACCGAGGAAGAACGCTTTCGCGCCGGGTGCATGATCGGATCGGGCATCGGCGGCCTGCCGGGGATCGAGAAGGAATCGATCGTCCTCCACGAAAAGGGCCCGCGCCGCGTCAGCCCGCATTTCGTCCACGGGCGGCTGATCAACCTGATTTCGGGGCAGGTCAGCATCAAATATGGGCTGATGGGGCCGAACCACGCCGTCGTCACCGCGTGTTCAACCGGCGCCCACGCGATCGGCGACGCCGCGCGGCTGATCGCACTCGACGATGCCGACGTCATGCTCGCGGGTGGGTCGGAGGGGGCGATCTGCCCGCTCGGCATCGCCGGGTTCGCGCAGGCGCGCGCGCTGTCGACGGGGTTCAACGACGAGCCGACTCGCGCCAGCCGCCCGTACGACAAGGACCGCGACGGCTTCGTGATGGGTGAAGGGGCCGGCATCGTCTGTCTTGAGGAATATGAGCGGGCGAAGGCGCGCGGCGCGACCATCTATGCCGAAGTCATCGGCTATGGCCTGACCGGCGATGCCTATCACGTCACCGCGCCGCACCCGCAAGGATCGGGGGCGTTCCGCTCGATGGAGATGGCGCTGCGCAAGGCGGGGCTGAACCCGTCCGACATCGACTATATCAACGCCCACGGCACCTCGACGCCGATGGGCGACGAGCTTGAACTCGGCGCGGTCCGGCGACTGTTCGGCGCGGCGATCGAAACGGTAAGCATGTCATCGACCAAGTCGGCGATCGGCCATCTGCTCGGCGGCGCGGGGGCGGTCGAAAGCATCTTCTGCGCGCTCGCGATCCGCGACCAGGTCGCCCCGCCGACGCTCAACCTCGATAACCCGTCGGATGCCTGTGAAGGCGTCGACCTTGTGCCCTACGTCGCCAAACCGCGGCGGATCAAGGCGGTCCTCAACAACAGCTTCGGCTTCGGTGGGACGAACGCGACGCTCGTACTGCGGGGCGTTTAACATGGCGCGCCGCGCCAGCCCCCGATCGGCCGGGCGGGGCGCGCGCGGTGCCGGGGCGTTCATCGCGCTGCTCGGCATCATCGGGCTACCGCTGTTCGCGTCGCCGTGGTGGTCGTGGATGCGCGAACCCGGCCCGGTGCACGATGTCGTCATCCCCGCCGGGACGACGCTTGCCGCCGCCGCCGAGCGCCTCGACGACGCCGATGTCATCGATTCTGCCGGGCAGTTCCGCATCCTCGCGCGGGTGCTCGGCAGTCGCGCCCCGATCCGCGCCGGAGTCTATCGCTTCGCTGAAAACGATGGCTGGGGCGACTATCTGCGGCAGATGCAGCGCGGCGATGTCGTTGCACTGCGCGTGACGATTCCCGAAGGATTGCCGTCGGTCTTGGTCCGCGACCGGTTGCTCGCCAATCCGCAGCTGACTGGCGCGGTCGACACCCCGGCGGAGGGGTCGGTGTTGCCCGACACCTACGACTTCGCGGTCGGCTCGACCCGCGCCGCCGCGCTCACGCATATGCAGGCGGCGATGACGGCCGAACTTGCGACCTTATGGGCGAACCGCAAGCCGACGACGGTGGTCAAGACGCCGGCCGAAGCGATCACGCTGGCGTCGATCGTCGAAAAGGAAACTGCGCTCGCGAGCGAAAGGCGTGTTGTTGCCGGGGTTTATTCGAACCGGTTGCGACAGGGAATCAAACTCGATGCCGACCCGACGGTGATCTATGCGATCACGGGTGGCAAGCCGCTCGGGCGGCGCATCCTCAGGTCCGAACTCGCGCGCGACACGGGCTATAATACCTATCTCAAGCCGGGCTTGCCCAAGGGGCCGATCGCCAACCCCGGGCGCGCGTCGATCGCCGCCGTCCTCGATCCCGCGCCGACGCAGGCGCTCTACTTCGTCGCCGACGGCAAGGGTGGGCATGTCTTCGCCGCGACGTTACCTGAACAGAACGCCAACGTCGCCAAATGGTTCGCCCTCCGCCGTGCGCGCGGGGAGATGTAGTGGCGGCACGGCCCCAGCGCCGTTCGGTCGCGTCGCGCGCCGCTGGGCGCCGCCCCGCCGCGCGACGGGAACGGCGGTCGCCGCTGGGGTTTGTCGTCGGTGTCATGGTCCGGCTCGGCGCGGTCATCGTCCTCGTGTGGCTCGCCGGGTTTGCGTGGTTCGCCCTGACGCTCCCCGTCGCGGTGCCGCTCGCGGTGACGACCGACGCCGTCGTCGTCCTGACCGGCGGCGCGGGGCGGCTCGCGCGCGGCGTCGCGGCGCTGGCGGCGGGGTCGGCGCAGCGGATGTTCGTTTCGGGCGTCGGCGAACATATCGGCAAGGCAGCGCTGGCGGGCTCGGTCGGCGCGCCGCTCAGGCTGCTCAACGCCCGCGCCGACCTCGGCTATGCGGCCGTCGATACGCGGTCGAACGCGGTCGAAACGACGGCGTGGACGGTGCGCCACGGTTATAAATCGTTGCGGCTGGTGACATCGGCGCAGCATATGAAGCGCGCCCGCCTCGAACTCGCCGCGCAGATGCCGTCGACGGTGACGATTATCGAGGACGCCGTTCCCGCCGAAGCCGGGGCCGACAGCACCGCGCGCGAATATAGCAAATATCTCCTCCGCCTCGCCGCGCTTAGCGTGGGTGCCGCGTGACCGGGTTCGGGTCGGGGGCGGCATGAGGACCGTGCGTGCCGCGATACGGTCGGCGGTTTTCGCGCCGCTGTTCTATCTTGGTTCGGTCCCGATCGTCGCCGCCGCCTTCCTCCTCGCGCCGTTTGCCCCGGCCACCGCCATCCCGATCGCGCGGACATGGGCGGGGTGGTTCGCGCTGACGACGCGCGTCATCCTCGGCATCCGCTGGCGGGTCGACGGCGTCCTGCCCAACCACGCCGCCGTCGTCGCGATCAAGCATCAGTCGGCGTACGAGACGATCATGATCCTGTGGCTGTTCGCCCGTCCCGCGACGGTGCTCAAGGCCGAACTCCTCAACATCCCGCTATGGGGTCCGGCGGCGCGGGCGCACGGCGTCATCCCCGTCGACCGCGCCGGGTCGGCGAGCGCGCTGCGGGCGATGCTCAAGGCGGGCAATGCGGCGAAGGCGGCCGACCGCCCGGTGGTGATCTTCCCCGAAGGCACGCGAACGGCGGTCGGCGATGCGCCCGATCTCAAGGCGGGGCTGGCCGGATTGTACCGCGCGCTCAAGCTGCCGCTCGTTCCCGTCGCGTGCGATTCGGGCGCGTGCTGGCCGAAGGGGTTCGTCAAATACCCCGGCACCGTGACTTTCGCCGTCCAGCCGACGATTGCCCCCGGCCTCGAGCGCGCCGATGTCGAGGCGCGGGTCCACGCCGCGATCAATATGTTGAACCGCCCATGAAACGTATTCCCGTCTGGCTGACGTCGGTCCCGCTGCTTCTCGGCGGGCTGGTGTATTGGCATTTCTGGTCGGGGTGGCGCGATACGCTGCGCGCCGACCTTGCCGTCGCGCTGCCCGCCAAGACGGTCACCATCGGCGGCTTCCCCTACCGGATGGAGGCCGATGTCGCGGTGCCGCGCTATGCGCTCAGCGGCCCGGTCCGCCTGGCTCTCGACGCCGTTCGCGCCAAGGCCAACCGCAACCCGTGGCAGCGCGACCTGACGATCGTCCGCACCGACAGCCCCGCCGTCGTCGCTGCCATCGACGGGCTGGCGGGGGCGACCGTCCGCGCGGCGGCGGCGACCGGCGTGACGAGCATCCGCGTGACGCCAAAGGGAATTGCCCGCCTGTCGACCGTGCTGACCGGCATGACGGCGACGACCGGGCTGTTCGCGGCTCCCGTCACCGCCGCGACGTTCGAGGTCCACCTCCGCGAGACGCGCGCGCGGTCGAACGAGGCGTGGTCGGCGACGCCGCCGCAGCAGGCGCAGGTCGTGCTGAGCGGAACCGGTGTCCGCTTCGGGGGCGGGGCTCCGCTGAGCCTCGCGCTCGACGCGGGCATAACCGCGACGGCACGGCTTCGCAGCTATGTCGGCTGGGCCGATGGCGGGACGGTCGAAATCCGCGACGCCACCCTCGCCGACGCGACCGGCGAAGTGGCGCGGCTGACGGCGAGCGTCGTTGCGGTCGGCGGCACCCTCCGCCTGACCGGAACCGTCACGACGGTCTGTCCGCTGAGCGTCGCCGCCGCTGTCGACGGTACCTCCGCGCCGTCCGAGTCGCGCCGCCGAACGGCTGTTCGCCTCGCGTTCAATGGCACTCCGGGGTTCTTCGTCCTCGCCCCGGTCGCCAACGACGCGCCGTCGGCGACACGCGAACAATCGCCGCCATGCCCGCGACTTAGGTAGAGGAAACTCCTACAAGATGTTGGAAACGCTGTAGGAATTACGAATTTATCTTAACTTTTCGCGCGGCTTAGGCCTAGTTTGCGATATGGCCGGAACGGGGGGAGCGGCCCCCACCGGACTGGACCGCCCCTAACTTGGTCGGGGTCGGTTCGTTGCGATTGGATATGGAGCCCGCAAGTTCTCTGAGGAAAACACTACGACGCGCAAAGGATAGGATCAGATTTGATCTCCCCGAATCGGCGCACCAGATCTTCGTAGACGTCGAGGCGGAATAAGAGACCGCCGTTCTCCGCTGGGCCCCATATCTGCCGCGACGCGCCTGACCTGCTCCCGACCCCAAGTTCCCCCGCCGGGAACCGGGCCGGGGCCAGGAGACACGAACGACCCGGAACCGCTCACGCGGCCACCGGCAAGCCCGCGTCACCCGCGCGGGGGAGCGTGTACGCCTGTGCCACAAGCGCAGTCGTGCCCGTCCCCCCGCGCGGTTTTCGCGTGCCGCTCTACGGCTTCAACCGCCACCCACTCTTGAGCAGGCGGAAGCACAATGCCCATAACGCGACGTCAATCACCGCGATCACGACCGCGCCCTGACCCGCCAGCCCGTCGGCGACGCCGAGGAATCCGTACCGGAAGCCGTCGATGATGTAGAAGAACGGGTTGGCATGGCTCAGCCATTTCATCGCCGGTGACACGCGGTCGATCGCGTAAAAGGTGCCCGACAGCAAGGTCAGCGGCTGGACGATGAAGTTGGTCACCGCCGCCGCATGGTCGAACTTGTCGGCCCAGATGCCGGTCAGGATCCCGAGCAGGCCGAGCATCACCGCGCCCATCGTCCCGAAATACAGCACGACGCCAAGGTTCGCGATCGGCACATCGATCCCCGGCGCGATCAGCATGACGAGATAGACCGCGATGCCGACGAGCCACGCCCGCGTCACCGCCCCGCCGACCCACGCGACGAGCAGCTCGCCGGGCGACAGCGGCGGCATCAGGACGTCGACGATCGTCCCCTGGATCTTGCCGATCAGCAGCGACGACGACGTATTGGCGAAACTATTCTGGATCATCCCCATGACGATCAACCCCGGCCCGAGGAAATTGGGGTAGGGGACGCCCATCACCGTCGTCTGCGCGCGGCCCAGCGCGAGGGCAAAAATCGCGAGGAACATCAACGTGGTGATCGCCGGAGCCCAGACCGTCTGGAGCTGGACCTTGAAAAAGCGGCGCACCTCCTTCAAGTAGAGGGTCTGCAGGCCTTGCCAGTTGACCCCGGGGATGACGACCTCGCCGGGTTCGCGGGCGATTCCGGGCAGGATCGTTTTATCGAGCATGGCCTGCCATAGCCGCTGCTCCCCTTCAGCCGCAAGGCCAGACAGGACTTCCGCCGATGTCGTGGACCGACGACCGCATCGAAATGTTGAAGGCGCACTGGGACGCGGGGCTGACCGCGAGCCAGATCGCCGAAGCGCTCGGTGAGGGCGTCACCCGCAATGCCGTCATCGGCAAGGCCCACCGCCTCGGCCTTGAAGCGCGCCCGTCGCCGGTCAAGGTGACCGAGGCGGTCAGCGCGGTCGTCCACGCCGTCGTCGCGGCGGCGGAGGGCGTGGTCGAAGCGATTGCCGCCGTCGCGGCGCCGGCCAAGGCGCCGCCGAAGCGCCCCGCACGCCCGACGACCCCGGCGAAGCCGATGCGGACGACGCTGCTCGACCTGTCGGAAAAGGTCTGCAAATGGCCGATCGGTCACCCCGGCGAGAAGGATTTTCACTTCTGCGGCAAGGCGGCGCAGGCAAGCTTCCCGTACTGCACCGACCATTGCGCGATCGCGTATCAGGCGCAGCTGCCCCGCCGCGACCGGTCACGCCCGCCGCCGCCGGTCATGCCGGGGATGGGGCCACGCCGATAGCGCGGCGCGGCTGAAAGCAAGGAACGCCCTTCGCGTTCGTTGTCTTCAGCCGGAACTCGCGCAAGGCCGGGCGGCGGAGCGGCGCGGTTTTCACGCGCCGAACCCGTCCGACCCGCCGGCCGTTTAGATACGCTCCTTCACATACCGCCCCGGGGCATCCTCGATCGCGTTCGCGGGGTGTCGCGCCGCCACCTGCTCCCCCGAGCGCGGCGTCAGCCACGCGAGCCAGTCGGGCCACCAGCTGCCCTTCGTCTCGACCGCGACCGCCTGAAATTCGGCCAGCGTCGGGGGCAGGGTCTCGCTCGTCCAATACTGGTATTTGTGCATCGACGGCGGGTTGACCACCCCGGCGATGTGCCCCGACCCGGCGAGGATGTAGCGGATCGGACCGGTGAAGATCTGCGTCATCTTATAGACCGACTTGGCCGGCGCGATGTGGTCGTCGCGGCCCGACTGGATGTACGTCGGCGTCGTGACCGTCCGCAGGTCGATCGGCACCCCGGCGACGGTGATCCCGCCCGGCTGCACCAGCAGGTTATCACGGTACATGTCGCGCAGGTAACTCAGGTGCCAGCGCGCGGGGACGTTGGTCGCATCCGAATTCCAGTAGAGCAGGTCAAAGGGGAAATAGTCCTTCCCCAGCAGGTAATTGTTGACGACATAGCCCCAGATCAGGTCGCTCGGGCGCAGACTGTTGAACGCCGCCGCGAGCGTCCGCCCGTCCGTCACCCCCGACGTCGCGCTGTTCTTCTCGAACATACGGATCGCGTCGTCATCGGTGAAGACCTTGAGATCGCCGGCTTCGGTGAAGTCGACCTGTGCCGTGAAGAAGGTCGCCGACGCAACGCGGTGCGCCTCCCCCTTCGCTTCGAGCAACGCCAGCGCGGCGGCGAGCACGGTTCCGGCGACGCAATAGCCGATGACATGGGTGCTCTCGGCGCCCGTCAGCGCAAGGACCTGGGCGATCGCGGTCAGTTCGCCCTCGGCGACATAGGTATCGAGCGTGGCGTCAGCGAGGGTGGCGTCGGCGTTCTTCCAGCTGACGACGAACACCGTCAGGCCCGCGGCAACCGACCAGCGGATAAAGCTTTTCTCCGCCGTCAGGTCGAGGATGTAGAACTTGTTGATCCACGGCGGGAAAATGACGATCGGCGTGGTGAACACGGTCTCGGTCGTCGGCGCGTACTGGATCAACTGGAACAGCCGGTTTTCAAAGACGACCTTGCCCGGCGTTGCCGCGACATCGCGCCCGACGGTGAACGCGCTTTCGTCGGTCATCCGCATCGCCCCGCGATCGAGATCACCGAGCATGAACTCCAGCCCTTTCAGCAGGTTCGCGCCGCCCGTATCGCGCGTCGCGGCGAGAACCTCGGGGTTGGTTAGCGGGAAGTTTGCCGGGCTCATCGCCTCGACCAACTGGCGGGTGTGAAACACCGCCTTCGCCTTGGCGGCCGGGTCGAGCCCCTCGAGGTCGGCGGTCGCCTTCACGATCGTCGCCGACGCGAGCAGATACGTCTGGCGGATCAGGTCGAAGGCCGGAGTTGCGCTCCACGCCGGTGACGCAAAGCGTTTGTCGGTCACGGCGGCAGGGGTCGCGGCGGCACCGGGCAGGAACGACTGCCACAACGTCATCGCGTCGGTGGCGAACTTGACGCCGGTCGCGATCATCTTCGCGGGGTCGGCGGCGGCGGCGCGGGCGATCGCGGTCCACGTCACGGTCAGGCCGAGGGGGTCGTCGCCCAGCTCGGCCAACGGCGTGCTGCTGCGCTTGGCGGCGAAGTCGGCCATCATCGTTTGGCTGCGCGCGAGCACGTCCTGCCACCGGGCAAGGTTGAGCGGATCGTCAGTCGTGCTTGGCTCGGTCATCACTCTCTCCCGCTCGTCCCCCGTCTTGGACCGCGAGGGCGGCGTCGTCCAGAACCACGCGCGATCCGCCAAGGCTTTGCGCCGCCGATCCGCGCGTCTATAGAAGAGTTAGGCCGGTCATCTAGACGCCGGCGGTAACGGGAGCCATGGTCATGTTGAAGACGATGTTCACAGTCGCTGCACTCGCACTCGCCGCCGCAGGTCCTGCCGCCGCCCAGATGGCCGCCGCTCCTGCCGCTGCCCCACCAGCTGCAATGCCCAAATGTTCGGCGACGGTCCGCGATTCGTGCGACCAGTCGATGACGACCGAACGGTACGCGATGTCGGCTGAAGCGGCGATGAAGTCCGGCGGTGTCGGTGACCGCGCCAGCGACAACGCCGCCAAGGCAATGCCCGCTGGTCACATGATGATGGGCAAGAAGCACATGATGATGCATCACAAGCACATGATGAACCATCACCACATGATGAAGGCAATGGATAACAACCCCGAGACCAAGTCCATGGCCCCGGCGGACGCCGCGAAGCCAATGTAATCGTGCGGGGGCCTGGCTCCGGCCGGGCCCCACTGCCCGGTCTGGGCCGACCCCCGATAAGAGGGCCAGCCAATGACCGACGACTTCTACCGTATCCGCCGCCTGCCACCGTATGTCTTCGCCGAAGTCAATGCGATGAAGGCAGCGGCGCGCGCACGCGGTGAGGACATCGTCGATCTCGGCATGGGCAACCCCGATCAGCCGCCGCCGCCGCACGTTATCGCCAAGCTCGCCGAGGTCGCGGCCAAGCCCGACGCCCATGGCTATTCAGCGTCGAAGGGCATCCCCGGACTGCGAAAGGCGCAAGCCGCCTATTACGCACGGCGCTTCGGCGTCGAGGTCGACCCTGAATCTGAGGTGGTCGTCACGCTCGGATCGAAGGAGGGGCTGGCCAACCTCGCGCAGGCGATCACCGCGCCGGGCGACGTTATCCTTGCGCCGAACCCGTCATACCCGATCCATATGTTCGGCTTCATTATCGCCGGGTGCACGATCCGGTCGATCCCGGCGTCGCCCGGCCCCGACTTCTTCGAGAAGCTTGAGCACGCGATGCGTTATACCGTGCCGCGCCCGACGGTGCTCGTCATGGGCTATCCGTCGAACCCGACCGCCGAGACGGTCGACCTCGCGTTCTACGAACAGGTCGTGGCTTTCGCCAAAGCGCATAGCATCTGGGTCATCAGCGACCTGGCCTATGCCGAAATCTATTTCGACGGCGTCCCGACCCCGTCGATCCTTCAGGTTCCCGGCGCGAAGGATGTCGCGATCGAATTCACGTCGATGTCCAAGACCTATTCGATGGCGGGGTGGCGGATCGGCTTCGCGGTCGGTAATCGGCAGTTGATCGCGGCGCTGACGCGGGTCAAATCTTACCTCGACTACGGCGCATTCACCCCGATCCAGGCGGCGGCGTGCGCGGCGCTCAACGGCCCGCAGGATAGCATTGCCGTGACGCGCGAACTCTACAAGGCGCGCCGCGACGTCCTGATCGAAAGCTTCGCCCGCGCCGGGTGGGACATCCCAGTCCCGCGCGCGAGTATGTTCGCCTGGACCCCGATCCCGCCCGCGCTCCGCCACCTCGGCTCGGTCGAGTTCGCGAAACAGCTCATCACCCACGCCCAGCTCGCCGTCGCTCCCGGCACCGGCTTTGGCGAGGAAGGCGAAGGCTTCGTCCGCATCGCGCTCGTCGAAAATGAACACCGCATCCGCCAGGCGGCGCGCGGAGTGAAGAAGTATCTCCATTCGATGGGGGTGAACACCGGCGTCAAGCGGACGGGATGATTGTGTGCGGTCACAGGTGGCGATCCGACCAATTTATGACAATGCGCCGACCTTCACAAAATCTTGACGCCGTTTAGGTAGTGATCGGAAGTTGTTGGAGCGGTGGCGGCATCAGGCCGCTGTCGTTCGGCGTGTGAGGCGGCGACCAGACCGCGGCGGTACTCTCTAAACGGGGGGACACTTAATGTTCATCAAAGCCATCTTTCTAACACTGGCGATAACGACCGCAACCGCCGCTACCGCAGTGCCGACGGTCTACACCAGCGAGGCGGCCTTCAACGCCGCGATCGCCAACGCGACGGGTCACGCGTTCAGGTTTGCCGACGGCACGTCGCTGGGAACCACCTATGTCCTCGGCCCGGTGTCGTTCGCGGTCAACGAAGCATTATTTGGCTTCGCCGACGCCTATGGCACGTCCTACCTTGGTGGCTTTGGCGATTTGAGAATCGACGCGGCAACGGTTGCGGTTGGCCTCCACTTTGGCTCCTATAACGGGGATCAGACGGTCACCTATACCGTGGGTGGCATCACCGGTACCTTCGTCGCTCCGGCGCCCGACAGCACGACCTTCATCGGCTTCGTCGACGTGACTCCAGTCAGCGTGACATTCAGCAACGTGCGCGAGCTCGACACGATCAGCTTCACGACCGGCGACCAACTCCCCGCCGTTGTCGCGGTCCCCGAACCGGCAAGCTGGGCGCTGCTGGTTGGCGGTTTCGGCGTTGTCGGGGGAATCGCACGTCGCCGCCGTCCTGCCGTCGCCGCCTGACGCGCAATCGCGGATGATGCGGGCGGCGTCTCCCGCTGCCCGCCTCGAGCTACGGCTAAGCGCGATTATTCTGTCCTACACCGCGCCTTCCCGCTAGTCGTCGGGGAATGACTGCTCACTTCCTTCCGGCCATCGCCGCCCTGGCATCCGTTCGCGGATGCGTCGGCGGCCCCGCTGTCGCACCAGCTTTGTCGACCGAACCGCAAGCACCGCGCCGGTGACTGCCCCGCTGCGCGTCGGCCTCGCTGGCCTCGGCACGGTTGGGGCGGGAGTCGTCGCGCTGCTCGACGCCAATGCCGGGTTGATCGAGCGCCGCGCCGACTGCGCCATCGTTGTGACTGCCGTGTCGGCGCGCGACAGGGGGCGTGATCGCGGTGTCGATCTGAGCCGCGCGGCGTGGGTCGATGATGCGACGCAACTCGCCCTGCGCGACGATGTCGATGTCGTCGTCGAGATGATCGGCGGCAGCGACGGCCCCGCGCTCGTGCTGGCGCGGGCGACGCTGGGCGCGGGCAAGGCGTTCGTCACCGCGAACAAGGCGATGCTCGCGTACCACGGCCTCGACCTTGCGGCGCTGGCGGAAGTAAAGGGCGTCGCGCTGAAATACGAAGCCGCGGTCGCGGGCGGCATTCCGGTGATCAAAGCCCTACGTGACGGCGCGGCGGCCAACCGCCTGCTTCGCGTCTATGGCATCCTCAACGGCACCTGCAATTACATCCTGACGCGGATGGAGGCCGAGGGCCTGTCGTTCGCCGCCGTTCTCGCCGACGCACAGGCCAAGGGTTTCGCGGAAGCCGACCCATCGTTCGACGTCGACGGTATCGACGCCGCCCACAAGCTCAGTATCCTCGCGGCAATTGCGTTCGGCGCGCGGATCGATTTCGCGCACGTCATCGCCACCGGCATCCGCGCGGTCGCCGCCGTCGATCTCGCCCACGCCGCGACGCTCGGCTTCCGCATCAAGCTCGTCGCGCTGGCGGAGGAGATCGACGGCACGCTGTTTCAGCGCGTCCATCCCTGCCTCGTTCCGCTCGCACATCCGCTCGCGCACGTCGACGGCGCGCTCAACGCCGTTGTGGCCGAGGGCGACTTTGCCGGGCGCTTGTTTTTCTCCGGGGCGGGGGCGGGGGCGGGCCCGACGGCGAGCGCAGTTGTCGCCGACCTGATTGACGTCGCGCGCGGCGAGGTCGGCCCGGCGTTCGCGATGCCGACGGCGCGACTGGCGGCGCTGGGGGTTGCAGACGCGGCTGCCGCAACCGGGCGCTGCTACCTCCGGCTGACGGTCGCCGACCGACCGGGCGTGCTGGCTGAACTGACCGCGACCCTGCGCGACGCGGGCGTTTCGATCGAAAGCCTGATCCAACGTGGCAGCACGACCGACGCCGCCAACGTCTATGTCGTGATGGTCACCCACGCCGTTCGTCAGTCGGCCGTCGCCACCGCGCTTGCACGGATGGCAACTTCGGCGAGCGTCACCGCCCCGCCGATGATGATGCACATCCTCGATTACGGGTGATACACCGGTCAAAGCGTGAGCCTGTGTAACCTTCCGCATCGGGTGGTTCGCCTTTCCCCATCCCCGGCTTTCGGCTACCCAGCCCTCGCCATTGCTCCGGAGCCTCCATGCAGCCCAGTTCGACAGTCGCCAGTTCCACCTTGGACCGTGTCCTCGTCCTCGAAATGGTTCGGGTGACCGAGAAGGCGGCGATCGCGTGCCGCGCGCAGGTCGGGCGCGGCGACGAGCACGCTGCCGATGCTGCCGCCGTCGAGGCGATGCGCGATGCATTGAACGAACTCGATTTCGACGGGACGATTGTCATCGGCGAGGGCGAACGCGACGAGGCGCCGATGCTGTTCATTGGCGAGAAGGTTGGGCGCGGGCGCAATGACGGCGGGACTGGGCCGAAGATCGACATCGCGCTCGACCCGCTTGAGGGGACCACGATCGCCGCGAAGGCCGGGCCGAACGCGCTCGCCGTCCTCGCGATTGCCGAAGAAGGCGGGCTGCTCAACGCCCCCGACGTCTATATGGACAAGATCGCGATCGGGCCGGGCTATGCCGAGGGGGTCATCGACCTCGCGAAGTCGGTCACTGCCAACATCACCGCGCTCGCGGCGGCGAAGGGCGTCGCGCCGGGGGACATCACCGCGTGCGTCCTCGACCGCCCGCGCCACGAGGCGCTGATCAAGGAGCTGCGCGCGCTCGGGTGCGGCATCATGCTGATCGGCGACGGCGACGTCGCCGGGGTCATCGCGACGACCAACCCCGACACCGGCATCGACATCTATGTTGGCAGCGGTGGGGCTCCCGAAGGCGTTCTCGCGGCGGCGGCGCTGCGCTGCGTCGGCGGCCAGTTCCAGGGGCGGCTGGTGTTCCGGAACGAGGATGAGAAGGCGCGCGCGCGCAAATGGGGCGTGACCGACTTCGACCGGATCTACAAGCTGGGCGACCTTGCGAAGGGCGATGTGATTTTCGCCGCGACCGGGGTCACCGACGGCTCGCTGCTGGCGGGCGTCAAGACCCGCCGCGACGGCGTCGTTACGACCGAAAGCGTCGTCATGCGCGCGTCGACAGGCACAGTCCGCTGGGTGCGGGGCGAGCACCGGGGGCTGGTGGGTTAAAGCGGCCGGCGCTCCCCAACGAACTGCCGCCACAGCATCACCAGCACCGCCATCACCGCCGGGCCGATGAACAGCCCGATCAGACCGAGGCTTTCGACCCCGCCCAGAATGCCGACAAGGACGAGCAGGAACGGCAGCCGCGTCGTCGAGCCGATCAGCGCGGGGCGCAGCGTGTGGTCGACGATCAGGACGAAGACCAGCCCGCCCACGCCGACGATGACCGCCGCGACGCTGCTGCCCGCTCCCGCAAGGACGAGCGCGGCAAGCGTGATGAGCACCGCCGCCCCCATCGGGATCGCCGCCGCGACACCGGTCAGGATGCCGAACAGCAGGGCGTGGGGAACGCCGCCGAGATAATAGGCGATGGTCATCACAACGCCCTCGCCGAGCCCGACGAGCACCAGCCCGTTGATCGTGCCACGAACCGACAGCAGGATCAGTTCGGCAACCTGCTCGCCGGCAACCCCGAACAGTTTCTCACCCGCCAGCCGCGCCTGCGCCGCCACTATGACGCGGTCGCGCAGGAGGAAAAACAGCGTCAGCAACGCGAAGACGAAGGCGACCGTCCGCCGGACGACGTCGGCTCCGAACAGCCGTGTGTGGCGCATGACGACGACATTGGCCTTGTCGATCGTCCCCGCAGCGGCATCGGGGGTGGCGAGTGTCGCCGCCCACCACCGCGTTATCGCGTCGCTCCCAAACGGAAGCGAATTGACGACCGGCGGGACGGGAATGCCGTGCGCCCGCGCCATGGTAACCCATTCGTTGAGCTGGCTCACCTCGCGCGCCGCCTCGACCGCCGCCAGTGTGAGCGGGGCGATGACGAGGACGGCGACGAGGAGGGTGACCAGCGCGGGCAGCGCAGCGCGGCGCCCCCCGGGCCAGCGGTGCTCGAGCCGTTCGTACAGCGGCGCGATCGCCATCGCGATGATCCCGCCCCACAGGATCGCGCGGAGGAAGCCCATGCTGATCCACCCAGCCAGCGCGATGACGGCGACCGCCAGCAGGACGCGGGCGAGGCGGTGGCTCGGCGGGGCGCAGTGGGCCGGATCAGGGGCTGTCATTACCGCTGGCTAGCAGGCTTGATGTACCAAAGCCATTATCGGCGGAGCGCGCTTGCAGCCGCTGGCGGCGTTGTGTACTACTTGGCTCATGCAGTCGGTGCGTGGGCCACCGGGGAGAGATGCCGTGCTGAGACGTGATTTCCTCGCCGTCACTGGAGCCGGAGTCGGGGCCGCGCTGTTGCCGTCGGTCTATGGTCGCGCCGTCGCCGCCGAGGCGCTGCTCGACGGAGCGATCGCGGTTTCGGTCAAGCGGACGCTTGCCGACGCGGCGCTGGCAGCGGCCACCGGCGCGGGGGCGAGTTACAGCGACGTTCGTATCGGGCGCTATCTTCGCCAGTTCGTCGTCACGCGCGATTCGCACGTCGAGAATGTCGTCAACACCGAATCAATCGGCGTCGGCATCCGCGTCATCGCCGGCGGCGCCTGGGGCTTTGCCGCGACCAACGACATGTCGACGACCGGCGTCGCCGCCGCCGCGCGTCAGGCGACTGCGATCGCCAAGGCGAATGCGAGGAACCAGACCGCGCCGGTCCAGCTCGCGCCGACGCCGGGCGTCGGCGAGCAGGTGTGGCGCGCGCCGATCCGGACCAATGCGATGGCAGTGCCGGTCAAGGACAAGGCGGCGCTGTTGCTCGACGTCAACGCCGCGGCGCTGGCGAACGGGGCCGATTTCGTCAATTCGGTGCTGTTCTCGGTCAACGAGCAAAAATATTTCGCCTCGACCGACGGCAGCTACATCGACCAGGACATCCACCGCATCTGGCCGCTGATGCGCGTCACGGCGATCGACAAGGCGACTGGCAAGTTTCGCACGCGGAGCGAGCTGTCGGCCCCGATGGGCATGGGGTACGAATATCTTGACGGCAACAAGGCCGACCAGACCGTTCTGCCCAACGGCGTCGTCGTTTATGGCAAGTCGTACGACATGAAGGCCGACGCGATCGCCGCCGCGAAGCAGGCGCGCGCCAAATTGAAGGCCCCGTCGGTCAAGCCGGGCAAGTACGACCTCGTCCTCGATCCGTCGCACACCTGGCTGACGATCCACGAATCGGTCGGCCACCCGACCGAGCTCGACCGCGTCCTCGGCTATGAGGCAAATTATGCTGGGACCAGTTTTGCGACGCTCGACAAGCGCCGCGATCATTTTAAATACGGGTCGGACAAGGTCACGATCGTCGCCGACAAGCTCCAGCCCGGCAGCCTCGGCGCGGTCGGTTACGACGACGAAGGCGTCAAGACCAAGCGCTGGGACCTGATCAAGGACGGCGTCCTTGTCGATTATCAAACGATCCGCGATCAGGCGCACATCATCGGCAAGACGGCGTCGGACGGGTGCTGCTACGCCGACAGCTGGTCGAGCGTCCAGTTCCAGCGGATGGCCAACGTCTCGCTCCAGCCGGGCAAGGCGAAGCTCAGCGTCTCCGACATGGTCGCGAACGTCGAGAACGGCATTTACATTGTCGGCGACGGGTCGTTCTCGATCGACCAGCAGCGGTACAACGCCCAGTTCGGCGGCCAGCTGTTCTTCGAAATCAAGAACGGCAAGGTCGGCGCCCAGATCGAGGACGTCGCCTATCAGATCCGGACGCCCGAGTTCTGGAACGCCTGCGTCGCGGTGTGCGACGATCGCGACTACCGCCTCGGCGGGTCGTTCTTCGACGGCAAGGGTCAGCCGGCGCAGGTCTCGGCGGTCAGCCACGGGTCGTCGACCGCGCGCTTCAACGGCATCAACGTCATCTCGACCGCGCGCTCGCTCGGCTGACCGGAGGCTATTCCAATGAGCATCTTCACCGAGGCGCAGGCCAAGGCCATCCTCGTCAAGGTTATCGCGCTGTCGAACGCCGACCAGTGCACCGCGCAACTCAAGGGCGGGGTCAACGGCAACGTCCGCTTCGCGCTTAACAACGTCTCGACGGCAGGCATCGTCAGCGACATCAACCTTGTCGTCGAGGTCGCGTTCGGCAAGCGGGTCGGCATCGCGACGATCAATGCGTTCGACGACGCCGCGCTTGAACGGGTCGTTCGCCGCGCCGAAGACCTTGCCCGCCTCGCGCCTGAAAATCCCGAATTCGTCCCCGCCGTCGAGAAGCAGACGTACAAGACGACGCAGACGTTCAGCCCGGCGACGGCGGCGATCACCGCCGACTACCGCGCCCAGGTCGCCGCCGATTCGATCAACCCGTGCAAGGCGGAAAATCTCGTTGCCGCCGGGTTCCTGCAGGATGGGGTCAACTTCGTCGCCTTCGCCAATTCGAAGGGCAATTTCGGCTATCAGCAGGCAACGAGCCTCGACTATACCTGCACCGTTCGCACCGCTGACGGGCGCGGCTCGGGATGGGTCGGGCGCAACCTGCAGGACGCCAAGATCTTCGACACCAAGAGCGACATCCGCACCGCGATGCGCAAGGCGAGCGCGTCGGCGGAGGCCAAGGCGCTCGAACCCGGCAAATATACCGTCATCCTCGAGCCCGCTGCGGCGGCGGGGTTGCTCGCCTTCATGTTCAACGCCTTTGACGCGCGCGAGGCCGACGAAGGCCGCAGCTTCCTGTCGAAGAAGGGCGGCGGCAACAAGATCGGCGAGCAGATCGTCGATCCTCGGGTGAACTTCTCCGCCGATCCATCCCACCCCGATGCGGTCATCATGCCGTGGGACGACGACGGCCTGCCGCGCGACCGCCTGCCGCTGGTGACCAATGGCAAGATCGCCAACCTCGAATACTCGCGTTTCTGGGCGCAGAAGCAGGGCAAGAAGGCGAACGCCGGGATCGGCAACCTGATCATGGCGGGCGGCACGAAGTCGACTGCCGAGCTGATCAAGGGCACCGCGAAGGGCATCCTCGTCACCCGGACATGGTATATCCGCATGGTCGACCCGCAGACGGTGCTGCTCACCGGGCTGACCCGCGACGGGACATTCTACATCGAGAACGGCGCAATCAAATATCCGCTCAAGAACTTCCGGTTCAACGAGTCGCCGGTGATCATGCTCAACAATATCGAGGAGCTGGGCCGTCCGGTGCGGGTCAAGGGCGACGAGAGCGACCTCATCATGGTCCTGCCGCCGATGAAGCTGCGCGACTTCACCTTTACCTCGCTGTCCGACGCGGTCTGACCTTGGCCGGGCTCGACCGCGCCGAGTTCCTGCGGCTGATGGCGGGCGGTCTGGCCGGGGCGCTGCTCGCCGCGCCGGTGTGGGCGGCGAAGGTCTACGACTTCTGGTTCACCCGCCTACGCTACGAGTCGGGCGACTGGGACGTCGATGCGCGCATGCCGTCGAACCTGCTGACATCGTTGGTCGACTACACCAACCTGCGCATCGATCCCAAGGAGCGCATCGTTGCGCTGGCCGACCCGGCAATGCTGAGTGCGCCGTTCGTCTACCTCGCCGGCCACAAGCTCGTCGAGTTCAGCCCCGTCGAGCGGCGTAACTTCGAACGCTACGTCAGAAACGGCGGCTTCGTCCTTGTCGACGATTGCAACCACGACATCGACGGCCTGTTCGCCAAGTCGTTCGAGCGGCAGATGGCGGCAATCTTCGGCGCGACCGCCCTCAAGCGCCTCGCGCCGAACCATCCGGTCTTCAAGGCGTTCTTCAAGTTCGCCGGACCGCCGAACACTGGGTTTGAGTTGAACGGC
The DNA here is from genome assembly GCA_043742745.1 of Sphingomonadaceae bacterium. Classification (GTDB taxonomy): domain Bacteria; phylum Pseudomonadota; class Alphaproteobacteria; order Sphingomonadales; family Sphingomonadaceae; genus Polymorphobacter_B. Next base: position 71 of record JAYTXW010000310.1, on the reverse strand, counting down.
TGGGGCGACGACCTTGTCCATGACTATCTCAAAGGCATCACGATCGATGGCCGCCTCGGCCTGCTCTACAG
>JAYTXW010000309.1:0-6255 GCA_043742745.1 Sphingomonadaceae bacterium | reverse complement strand
CGCGGCATAGGCGGCGCGCTCCATGCCGGGTTCGGCGCGGGCGATGTAATCCGACAGCACGTTGTCGAGGAAGCGCATGACGTCCTCGATGAAGACTTTGTTGCCCTGCCAGTCGTCCCAATATTCAAGGTTGAGGCTCGACAGGCAGCAGACGGCGGTGCGGTCCTTGCCGTACTGGTCGACGCCGGTCGGCAAGACGATTTCGGAGCACAGGTTCGACGTCGAGACGCGCAGGCCGACGTCGCGCTGATGCTTGGGCATCGCGTCGTTCACATGGTCGATGAAGACGATGTACGGCTCGCCAGTCGCCAGCCGCGTTTCGACCAATTTAGTGAACAGGCCGCGCGCGTCGACGGTGGCGCGGACGTCGCCGGTCTTGGGGCTGACGAGGTTCCATTCGGAACCGGCGCGGACGGCCTCCATGAACTTGTCGGTGACGAGGACGCCGTGGTGGAGGTTAAGTGCCTTGCGGTTGAAGTCGCCGCTGGGTTTGCGAATTTCGAGGAATTCCTCGATCTCGGGGTGGTTGATGTCGAGGTACACCGCTGCCGACCCACGCCGCAACGACCCTTGGCTGATTGCCAGTGTGAGACTGTCCATGACACGGACGAAGGGGATGATGCCGCTCGTCTTGCCGTTGAGGCCGACCGGCTCGCCGATGCCGCGGACATGGCCCCAATAGGTGCCAATGCCGCCGCCGCGCGCCGCGAGCCAGACATTCTCGTTCCACGTGTCGACGATCGCGTCGAGGCTGTCGCCGACCGAGTTGAGGTAGCACGAGATCGGTAGCCCACGCCCGGTGCCGCCGTTCGACAAGACCGGGGTCGACGGCATGAACCATAGTTTCGAGATATAATCGTATAATCGCTGCGCGTGAGGGGCGTCGTCAGCGTAGGCGGCGGCGACGCGGGCAAACAGATCCTGGTACGATTCGCCGGGAAGCAGGTAGCGGTCCTTGAGCGTCTCGCGCCCGAAGTCGGTCAGCAGCGCGTCACGGCTGCGATCGACGGTCACCGGCCACGCCCATGGCAGGATCGCATTCGACGCGCGCGGGTCGGCCTTGGCGTCCGCTCGCGCATCGGGAGTGGCGGGCGTGCGATCGATCTCCGGCGCGCGCAGCGGCTCACCGTTCTCCGTGCCTGGCCGTTCGATCGTCGCTGTGTCGCTGAAAGTCATGTCCGTGCCTCACCCCGTTCACCGCCGCGCGTCGCGCGATACCTGTCGACCGATACCATCCGCGATTCGCGCTCGCGACGCCAATGTTCTTTTTTCGTTCCCCCGGCTGTGAGGCGGTCAACAATGGTGTCGGCAACCGACCGACTACCATCGCTTGTGTCCGCCCCGCGTTCACCGGCTACAGATAGTGCCTGAAACGCTTCGTCGCACAAGTCGAAAAATGGGGTCGCGGTGACGCATGTGCAACTCCAACGGCTTGCCCGATGGAGTTGATCGGCAGGGCGATCACCGCACGACGACACGACTCAGAAAGTGGCGCACGCGCTTGCCGCGACACTGCTTAATGCGGGTGACTCGCTCCGATCGCGAGCGCGTGTTCGACTGCAGTGAACGACGAATCGGCGGCGGTCGGTGCTGGTTCGGCGACGCCGGTGGCGACGAACGCAACGCCCGTTCCCTTGGCCCGGTCGAGCCACAGCCCCGAGCGAACATGATACGCCTCACCCGCATGGCCATCGCGCGCGCGGCCATCACCGAACAGGTCGTCGCGGCAGCCCGGCGTCGTGGCGATCACCTCCTCGCCAAGGCCATAGGCGCAGTAGAACCCGTCCTCGCTGTCACCGTTGTGCCCGTCGTATCGCCACTGCGCCGTCCGCATGAGCGCGACGGTGGCCGGACGCAGCAGGCGGACACCGTCGACGTTGCCGTCGCCGAGCAGCAAACGCCCGATTTGAGCGAGACCAAGCATCGAAATCCGCAAGCCGCCCTGTGGACTGAACACCGCGCCGTTGCTGCCGGGGACATAGGTGTCGAGGACGCAGCGGTCGGTGTCGAGCCGGTTGACGCCGGCGCAATCGGGGCGGCGGCCGTGGAGGTCGTCCTTGACCGGAACGCCGTTGCCGTCGGGGAGCACGGCGGCGCGCGCCACTGCGGTGTCGGTGCACATCGCCCAGTTGAAGCAGGCATCGATCGCCAGCGGACCCAGCACCAGCCGCGACATCAGCCGGTCAAAGCGTTCGCCGGTCGCGGCCTCCATCACCTGCGCAACGACGGGAAAGTTGAAATTGGTGTAGTGGAACCACGTCCCCGGCGCGTGCACGCTCCAGTTCGCCGGACGGATCGCATCGCGCAGGCTTCGCCCGAGGGGGACGGCATAATCGTCGCCGGCATCGATCATCCCCGACGTATGCGACAATAGCTGGCGCAGCGTTACCGGCGTATCGGGAAAGCCCGGATTGCGGAAGCGCCAGCCGAGCGCCGCCGACACGTCGGCGTCGAGGTCGAGCGCCCCTGCCTCCACCAGCCGCAGCGCGCCGATCGTCGTCACCAGCTTTGATACGCTCGCGACGCGAACGACCGTGTCAGCGGTGAAGGCGCGAGCGGCGGCGGCGTGTCCCGAGGCAGCGCGCGTCGTCACGCCCGCCACCGTGAAGCCGACGCGCGCATCGCCGCCGGAGTGCGTTGCACAGCCGCCGGCGGCGAACGCAAGGGCGGCGGCGATGATGGCGGCGGAGCCGTGCAAGGTCAGCCTATCCCCCCATGCCCATGGCCCGATCCGACGATTGCGCGACGACCATCGCTCGCTGCGTCCCGTGCCCGATGCGTCACGCGACACCGGCGATGCGGGCGATGCGGCCACCCGCGCGCGGCAGACGAATCCGAACCGTCGTCCCCTGCCCGACCGTGCTGTCGATCATAACGGTTCCCCCCGACTGGGTGACGAAGCCATAGACCTGGCTGAGGCCCAGCCCGGTCCCACGGCCCACCTCCTTCGTCGTGAAAAACGGCTCGAAGGCGCGCGCGACAACGTCGGCGGCCATGCCAGACCCGGTGTCAGTGACGGCGATCTCGACACAGTCGCCGATCGTATCGGTGACATTGCCCGTTGCGATTGTCAGCGTGCCGCCGTCTGGCATTGCGTCGCGCGCGTTGACGACAAGATTGAGGAGGGCGTTTTCAATCTGGTTGACGTCGACATAAACTCGCCACAGGTCGGGCGACAGATCGAGCGCGAGCTTGATGCCGGCCAGCCCCGCCCCGATCAGTTCCTGGACGGCGGCGACGGCGACGTTGAGGTCGCATTCGACGGCGATCAGCGGCTGGCGGCGGGCAAAGGCGAGCAGCTGTTTCGTCAATGCCGCCGCGCGCTCGACCCCAGCAATCGCGTTGACCACCGGGCGGTCGAGGCGCGGGTCGTCCTCGGTCAGGCGGCGAATGCGGTCGAGATTGGCGACAATGATCGTCAGCAGGTTGTTGAAATCATGCGCGATGCCCCCCGTTAGCTGGCCAACCGCCTCCATCTTTTGCGCCTGGCGGAACATCGTTTCGACGCGCTCGCGTTCGGCGGTTTCACGGCGGAGGGCGGCGATTGCCTTGTCGCGTTCGGCGATGCGCAGCGACAGACCGCTGTTCGCAATCTGCAGTTCGCCCGGCGACGGCAACGCGATCGCGTGCGGCAGCAGCGGCCAAAGCGCGACCGCCGTCGCCACCGACACGACTGCCGTCGCTGCCTTGACGAGACCCTCGATCCCGTAATCGGGGTGCCACAGCGTCCAGATCGACAGGAAATGTGTCGCTCCGCACGCCGTGATGAACGCCGCGAACAGCCAGACGACCCAACTGAACGCAATGTCGCGGCGGCGCGTCAGGAAATAGGCGATGGCAACGGGAATCGAGAAATACGCGATACCGATCAGCGCGTCGGAAATCACGTGCGTCCAGATCAGCGCCGGATCCCACAACAGGCAGAACCCATGCGGCGCGAGCCCGCGCTCGCCGAGCAGGTGCTGGAAATACGTCAACATCAGTCCATCCCCACGCGATTCGGCAGATACATCGCCGCTGTGCGCGCAGGATTAGACGCTGCTAACAATTTGCCAAGATGCCGTCTGCGGGGCGTTCATTCGACCGGCGTCAAGCTTCGCAGATAGGCGACGAGGTCAGTCATGTCGCGCGGCGTCAGGGCGCGCCATACGGCGGCGTGACTCGACATTGGCGGAGCGAGGACGCGACCGTCAGGGTCGCGCCCGGTGGTCAGCTCGGCGATTATCCGCGCGGTGGTCCAGCCACCGGTACCGACGGGCGTGATATTCGCCGAAACCGCCGCGCCCCACGGCCCGGTGAAGGTGACACCACCGCCACCGGTCCGCGCCCAATCGCGGCGCTCATCGCGGACGATCGGCGTGTGGCAGTGAATGCAATGCGCCAGCGGCCCCGCGACATACGCGCCACGGGCAACCGGCGTTTCAGCCGGCGGCGCGACATGGGTCACCGGGACGACCCGCGCAACGGCAAACGAATAGCGCGAACGATCGGCGACGGTGTTGACGATTGGTGGGACGGTCCGCAGGTAAGCAACGATGGCAGCAACGTCGACATCGCTTATCCGGCGATACAGGTCGGTGGGCATCGGCGGACCGATCGGGAGACCGTTGCGGTGGCGACCGAGCCGGAGCGCGTTGGCGACCTCGGCATCGCTCCACGCGCCTATTCCCGTGGCGCAGTCGGAGGTGATGTTCGGCGCGACGGCGCGAAAGCCGCGTTCGGCGAACACCCGCCCACCCGCGAGTGCCTTCGTCGCAATCGGCTGGTGCGCTGCATCGAGCGGTGTGTGGCAGCCGCCACAATTTGCCGCCGTCTCAACAATATAGCGCCCGCGAGTGACAATGGCGTCGCCGCCCTGCCCCGCCACAGGCGTCGTAGACACGAGCAATCCGACCGCAAAGGCGCGTCTCCATCCCATTAAGTCACAATAGCACAGTTGCGGGCGTCTCGGCACTGGAACGAAACGCGACCCTGCGCCATATTACGCGCATGGCCGCTATCCAGATTCGCACCTCGCTCGCTGAACCCGAAAGTACCGGCGCGTTCGTTCCCCACCGCCCCGCGCGGCCCGAGAAATCGGAAGGGGGCAAGGCGTTTCGCCTCGTCACCGACTATCTACCCGCCGGCGACCAGCCGACCGCGATCGCCGAACTGGTGACGCAGGCGAACGCCGGCGACCGCGACCAGGTTCTTCTCGGCGTCACCGGATCGGGCAAGACCTTTACCGCCGCCAAGGTCATCGAGGCGGTCCAGCGCCCCGCCCTCGTCCTCGCCCCGAACAAGATCCTCGCGGCGCAGTTGTACGGCGAATTCAAGAGCTTCTTCCCCGATAACGCCGTCGAGTATTTCGTCAGCTACTACGACTATTACCAGCCCGAGGCCTATGTCCCGCGGTCCGACACCTATATCGAAAAAGAATCGTCGGTGAACGAGTCGATCGACCGGATGCGCCATTCCGCCACCCGCTCGCTGCTCGAACGCGACGACGTCATCATCGTCGCGAGCGTGTCGTGCCTCTACGGCATCGGCTCGGTCGAAACGTACAGCGCGATGACCTTTTCGCTCAAGAAGGGCATGACCGCCGACCGGGGCGAAATCATCCGCAAGCTCGTCGCCCTCCAGTACAAGCGCAACGACATGGCGTTCGCGCGCGGCAACTTCCGGGTGCGCGGCGACAGCGTCGAACTCTTCCCGTCGCACTACGAAGACAGCGCGTGGCGGCTCAGCTTCTTTGGTGACGAGATCGAAAGCATCACCGAATTCGATCCGCTGACCGGACAAAAGGTCGCCGACCTCGTGTCGATCAAGGTCTACGCCAACTCGCACTACGTCACGCCCGGCCCGACACTCAAACAGGCGTCGGAAGCGATCAAGCACGAGCTCGCCGAACGTCTCAAGGAGATGCACATCGAGGGCAAGTTGCTCGAAGCACAGCGGCTCGAACAGCGAACCAACTTCGACCTCGAGATGATCGCCGCGACCGGCAGCTGTGCGGGCATCGAGAACTACAGCCGCTTCCTCACCGGACGCCTCCCAGGCGAGCCGCCGCCGACGCTATTCGAATACCTCCCCGAAAACGCACTGCTGTTCGTCGACGAAAGCCACGTCACCGTCCCGCAGATCGGCGGCATGTCGCGCGGCGACCACCGGCGCAAACTGACGCTCGCCGAATACGGCTTTCGCCTGCCATCGTGCATCGACAACCGCCCGTTGCGCTTCGAGGAATGGGAGGCGATGCGCCCGCAGACGGTGTTC
>JAYTXW010000308.1:0-4747 GCA_043742745.1 Sphingomonadaceae bacterium | reverse complement strand
CAATCGCTTCTTCGCCCTGTCGAAGAAACCCTTGCTTTTGCTCTCCGCCGTTCGCCCCCATCTGCGCCTCATGACCGAAACACCCTCAGGTCGCGTAATCCTCGTCGGGGCCGGTCCCGGCGCGTCCGACCTGCTGACGCTGCGCGCCGCGCGGGCGCTGGCGAACGCCGATGTCGTCGTTCACGACGGGCTGATCGATCCGGCGGTGCTCGACCTCGCCCCCGGCGCGCGCCGCATCGACGTGGCGAAGCGCCGGGCGCGCCATACCCTGCCGCAGGGCGAGATCGGCGCGTTGCTGGTTGCCGAAGCGCGCGCGGGCAATCTCGTCGTGCGCCTCAAGGGCGGCGACCCGTTCGTCTTCGGGCGCGGCGGCGAGGAGGTCGACGCCTGCGTCGCGGCGGGTGTCGCGGTCGACGTCATCCCCGGCGTCTCGGCGGCGCTCGGCGCGGCGGCGGGGGCGCTGATGCCGCTCACCCACCGCGATCACGCCTCGTCGGTCAGCTTCGTCGCCGGCACGTGCCAGAACCTGATCGAACAGGACTGGGCGGGACTCGCGGGCAAAGGCCGGACGCTCGTCGTCTATATGGGCGTGACCAACGCCGCTGCGATCGCCGACAAATTGATCGCCGACGGTCTGTCCCCCGACTGTTCGTGCGCCGTCCTTGAGCGCGGATCGCTGCCCGGTGCGCGGGTGATCCGCACCCTGCTCGCCGACCTCGGCGGCGCGGTCGTCGCCAACCGGGTCGTCTCGCCCGCATTGCTCGTCATCGGCGACGTCGCCCGCCTTGGCGTCGCCGCCGCCGCCCTTGAGGAACTGACATGCGCCTGCTGACCGGCAACACGCTCGAAACCGGCGACGTCGTCTGGTGGGACGGGCGGGGGTGGAGCCTGCACCTGCGCGACGCGGTCGATTTCGACGCTGATGGCGACCGGGCGGGCGGTGACGCGCTCCTCGCCAAGACCCTCGCTGCCGAACGGATCAATGACCCCGCGCTGATCGATGCCACCGCCACCGCCGACGGCCCACGCCCCCGGACGATGCGCGAGCGCGTTCGCGGCGCGGGGCCGACCGTCCGCCTCGACCTCAACCGGATCCCTGCTAATGTATAAGTACGATACCTACGATCAGGCGATCGTCGATGCCCGCGTCGCCGAATTCCGTGATCAGGTCGCCCGGCGGCTGGCGAACGAAATCACCGAGGACCAGTTCAAGCCGCTGCGGCTGATGAATGGGCTGTATCTTCAGCTCCACGCCTATATGCTTCGCGTCGCCGTGCCGTACGGGACGCTGTCAGGGACGCAGCTGCACATGCTGGCCGACATCGCCCGCAAGTACGATCGCGGCTATGCCCATTTCACGACGCGGCAGAACATTCAATATAATTGGATCAAGCTCGCCGAAGCCCCCGATCTGATGGCCCACCTCGCCACCGTCGAGATGCACGCGATCCAGACGAGCGGTAACTGCATCCGCAACATCAGCAGCGACCAGTTCGCCGGAGCTGCCGCCGACGAGGTCGCCGACCCGCGCCCCTACGCCGAGTTGCTCCGCCAATGGTCGAGCTTCCACCCCGAATTCAGCTTCCTGCCGCGCAAGTTCAAGATCGCCGTCATCGCCAGCGACACCGACCGCGCCGCGATCCAGCTCCACGACATCGGGCTGCAGCTGGTGCGCGGCGAGCAGGGATTGGGCTTCAAGGTCTGGGTCGGCGGCGGGATGGGGCGAACGCCGATGATCGGCCATGTCGTCCGCGACTTCATCCCCGTCGGCCAGTACCTGAGCTATTGCGAGGCGATCCTGCGCGTCTACAATCGCTACGGTCGCCGCGACAACATCTACAAGGCGCGGATCAAAATCCTCGTCCACGAGCTCGGCGCGGCCGAATTCACGCGGCAAGTCGAGGCCGAATGGGCGGCGATGGAGCCGCTCGGCCTCGATGCGCCGGCGGGCGAATTCGACCGGATCGTCGCGCAGTTCGGCGAGCCCGACTACGATCTTGCCGCCGACAACAGCCTCGACCGCAGCGATCCCGATTTCGCCCTGTGGGTCGACCAGAACGTCCACGCGCACAAGCAACCCGGCTATGCGATCGCGACGATCAGCCTGAAACCCGTCGGTGGCATCCCCGGTGACGCCTCGGCCGACCAGATGGACCTCATCGCCGACCTTGCCGAACGCTTCGCCCATGACGAAATCCGGGTGACGCACAGCCAGAACCTCGTTCTCGCGCACGTCCGCAAGGCCGACCTGTACGCGCTGTGGACCGCGCTGGAGGCGAACGGGTTGGCGACGCCGAACCTCGACCTCGTTACCGACATTATCGCGTGCCCGGGGCTCGACTATTGCGCGCTGGCCAATGCGCGCTCGATCCCGGTCGCGCAGAAGATCGCAGCGCGGTTCGCCGACCTCTACCGCCAGCACGACATCGGCGAATTAAAGATCAAGGTGTCGGGGTGCATCAACGCCTGTGGCCACCACCACGCGGGACACATCGGCATCCTCGGCGTCGATAAGAAGGGCGAGGAGGCGTATCAGCTCAGCCTTGGCGGATCGGGGGCGGAGGACGCGAGCCTCGCCAAGATCCTCGGCCCAGGCTTCTCCGAGGCCGGAGTCGTCGACGCCGTCGAGAAGGTCATCGAGGCGTATCGTGCCGTCCGCAGCGGCCCGGGCGAGCGTTTCCTCGACACGTACCGCCGCCTCGGCGATGCCCCGTTCAAGGCGGCGGTCTACGCCCCGGCGGAGGCCGCGCGATGACCGACGTCCAGGACCAGTCGGCGGTCGCCGACGCCGCGCCGCCGCCCGAAACCGCCCCGGCGCAGGTGCTCAGCTTCCGTGACGGCGCGCTGTACGGCGGGCCGGTCGCGGCCCTCGCCGACTTCAGCTCTGCGTCGAACACCGCCGCCGTGCGGCTCGACCCGGGCGACGACGCGCGCGCGCTCATTCCCCACCTCACCGGCCTGCGTCTGATCGAGGTCGCCTTCCCCAAATACCGCGACGGTCGCGGCTATTCGTCGGCGCGGATCCTGCGCGAGGCGGGCTACACCGGCGAACTGCGCGCGGCGGGCGATGTCCTCCTCGACCAGATCGTCTTCATGCGCCGCGTCGGCTTCGACAGCTTTGCACCCGCCGCGCCGCTCGACCGGGCGGCGGTCGATACGGCCCTCGCGCGCTTCCCGTTCGTCTATCAAAAGGCTGCCGACGCGAAGGTGCCCGTCTGGGCGCTCCGCGATGGGTGAGGCCGCGCGCGTCCACGATCTCATCGATCTTACCCCGGTATTCGCTGCTGATGATGTGGCTGTGTATGCCGCGCGCTACGCCGACGCCTCGACCGAAGACCTTGTCGCCGGCGTGATTGCCGACCTCGACGGGCGCATCGTTGCCGTGTCGTCGTTCGGTGCGGAGTCGGCGGTGCTGCTTCACCTGATCGCTGCCGTCGACAAATCGGTGCCGGTCGTCTTCGTCAACACCCAGAAGATTTTCGGCGAGACGCTCGCCTACCGCGACGAGCTGGCCGAGCGCCTGGGCCTCACCGACCTCCGCGTCTACCGCCCCGACCCGTTTACACTGGCGGCGCGCGACGCGACGAGCCTGCGGTGGAGCTTCGATCCTGACGGCTGTTGTGCCATCCGCAAGGTCGAACCGCTGCGCCGCGCGCTCGTGCCGTTCGATGCGTGGCTGTCGGGGCGCAAGGGGTTTCAGGGTTCAACGCGCGCGACCCTGCCGCGCTTCGAACTCGACGAGGGGCGGCTAAAAATCAACCCGCTCGCCAATTGGGACAAGGCCCGCCTCGACGCCTATTTCGCCGCGCACGACCTGCCGCGCCACCCGCTTGAGGCACAGGGCTTCGCCTCGATCGGTTGTATGCCATGCACATCGACCGTCCGCCCCGGCGAGGATCCCCGCGCCGGTCGCTGGCGCGGCTGGGACAAAACCGAATGCGGCATCCACGGCGCGAACGACGAGGCGCACGACCCGGCGTTCTAAGGCGGCGCGCCCCCAGCGGTCCGGGGAGAGTGCTACAAAATAAACTTCGACAAATCGGTATCGCGCGCGATGTCGCCTAACTCGCGTTCGACATAGGCGGCATCGACCGTCACCGTCTCGCCGCCGCGCTCGCTGGCGGTGAAGCTCAGCCCTTCGAGCAGCTTCTCACAGATCGTCTGGAGGCGCCGCGCGCCGATGTTCTCGACCGCGTCGTTGACCTGCGCCGCCGTCGCCGCGATCGCTTCGATGCCGTCCGCCGTGAACGCCAGCGTCACGCCTTCGGTCGCCAGCAACGCGGTGTATTGACGGATCAGCGACGCCTCGGTGTCGGTCAGGATGTGGACGAAATCGGCCTTGGTCAGCCCCTTCAGCTCGACGCGGATCGGCAGGCGGCCTTGGAGTTCGGGGAGCAGGTCGCTCGGCGTCGACACGTGAAACGCGCCGCTCGCGATGAACAGGATATGGTCGGTCTTGACGGGTCCGTATTTGGTCGCAACCGTCGTCCCTTCGATGAGGGGCAGCAGGTCACGCTGGACGCCCTCACGACTGACCGACCCGCCACGGACATCGCTGACGGCGATCTTGTCGATCTCATCAAGGAACACGATGCCGTTCTGCTCGGCGCTGCGGACGGCGTCGCGGTTGATGTCGTCGCTGTCGAGGCGCTTGTCGCTCTCCTCGGCAAGCAGCACCTCCCACGCCGCCTCGACCGGCATCTTGCGGCGCTTGGTCTTGCCCATCGCCTTGCCGAACATGTCGGAC
>JAYTXW010000307.1:0-1713 GCA_043742745.1 Sphingomonadaceae bacterium | reverse complement strand
TTACGGCGGGCACTCCTGTCAATGTCGTCGGCGCTCCCGTCGGCACGACTGGCTCCTCGACCTTCGGTTCGGGCTTCAATGCCGACTACAAGCGCGGCGTCGATCTCGATGCCATCGCCGGTTACGACTTCGGCATGTTTCGTCTCGAAGGCGAGCTTGGCTACAAGCGCACTCGCGCTCGTGACTACACTGCCAACGCGGCGTTCCTGACGGCCGTCAACAACCCGGCCGGGATCACCGGTTATACGCCGACGACCCCGTACACCAATGCCAGCACCCAGTTCAATTTCCGCGACCGCACGACCGTGCTGTCGGGGATGGTGAACGGTCTGCTCGACTTCAGCATCGACCCGTCGGTCCGTGCCTATCTCGGCGGCGGTGTCGGCCGTGCACGCGTCAAGACCTTTGGCGATCGTGACAGTGCCTGGGCGTGGCAGTTCATCGCCGGTCTCGCGACCGCGATTTCGCCCAACGTCGATCTCGGCCTGAAGTATCGCTACTTCCAGACCGGCAAGCTGCACTTCAACAACGCCAACGTTGGTCCGTTCACGGGCGCCACCAGCACCCCGCTGGTGACGAGCGCGACGACGACCGGTACGACCGTGCCGATCACGTCGACCTACACGACGACCAGTTCGTCGACGGCCTACACCACTAACTATGGCATCAGCGACAGCGGCAAGTTCCGTTCGCATTCGCTGCTGGCGAGCCTGATCTTCAACTTCGGCGCCCCTGCGGTTGCTGAGGTTGTGGCTCCCCCGCCGCCGCCGCCCCCGCCGCCGCCGCCTCCGCCCGCGACGCAGACTTGCGTCGACGGTTCGGTGATCGACGCGACGGCGTCGTGCCCGCTGCCGCCGCCCCCGCCGCCGCCGCCGGAGCCCGCTCCGTCGAAGGGCGAGCGTGGCTAAGGTTCGGGTTTCAAACCTGAGCTTTCGGTAACGAAAAAGACTCCCGGGCAAGGCAACTTGTCCGGGAGTTTTTTGATCGGACGTCGGCGTTGATTGACCTGCGCGCGCCTGCCCGCTAGGGGGACGACGTCGTTTTCGACAGGATATGAGAGCAGCATCTGCGGATGCACGCTGGCCGGCGAGGTTTCGCCCGCCGGCGTTTTGCGCTTTTTCGCGCGTTTGACCTCAGTCCTGGCGGATTGGAGAGTTTTTTAGAATGTTCGACAGTCTCAGCGATCGCCTTGGCGGCGTGTTCGACAAGCTTCGCGGTCGCGGCGCCTTGTCGGAAGCCGACGTGCGGTCGGCGATGCGCGAGGTTCGCGTGGCGTTGCTCGAGGCTGACGTCGCGCTTCCCGTGGCGCGCGATTTCGTCGACCGCGCGACCGAGAAGGCCGTTGGCGCCGACGTCGTCCGCTCGGTCACGCCGGGCCAGATGGTCGTCAAGATCGTCCATGACGCGCTGATTGAGATGCTCGGGGCGGATGCCTCGACGCTCAACCTCGACGTATCACCCCCCGCCGTGGTGATGATGGTCGGGCTTCAGGGCTCGGGCAAGACGACGACGACGGCCAAGCTTGCGCGCCGCTTGAAGGACCGCGAGCGCAAGAAGGTGCTGATGGCGAGTCTCGACGTCGCGCGGCCGGCGGCGCAGGAGCAGCTCGCGGTGCTCGGGCGCCAGGCCGGGGTCGATACGCTGCCGATCGTGGCGGGCCAGTCCCCGGTCCAGATTGCGACACGTGCGCTGCAGTCGGCCAAGCTTCAGGGC
>JAYTXW010000306.1:0-2274 GCA_043742745.1 Sphingomonadaceae bacterium | reverse complement strand
AGCGCAATCTGCGCCGTCACGCGCGCACCTTCGGCATTCGCCGCGTCGGTTCGCGCAAGCTGGTCGCGCCAGCCCTCGTCGTCCAATGGCGACTGGAGCAGCGCGAAGCTGACCGGCATCCCCGTCGCGATCGACAGGTCCTTCATCCACGCGAACTCCTCACCGCACGGGTTGAGGTCGGAGGCCATCTCGAAGACGCCGTGTCCCGCGCGGGCGATGCCGTCGCCGATGCCGAGCAGCTCGGCGCGGTCGGCATAAGTGCCGGGGACGACCTTACCGTCAACCGCACGGTGGAGGACGGTGCGGCTGGTGGTGAAGCCAAGCGCGCCCGCGCGGAGGCCAGCCTCGACGATGTTTGCCATCGCGGCGATATCGGCAGGTGTCGCCGCTTCGTTGTTCGCGCCGCGTTCGCCCATGACATAGGCGCGGACCGCGCCATGGGGAACCTGCGTCGCGATATCGATTGTCCGCGGCATCGCTTCGAGGGCATCGAGATATTCGGGGAAGGTTTCCCACCCCCATGTCATCCCCTCGGCGAGCGCAGTGCCGGGAATGTCTTCGACGCCCTCCATCAGGCCGATCAGCCAGTCGTGCTTGTCGGGTTTGGCAGGCGCGAAGCCAACACCGCAATTGCCCATGACGATCGAGGTGACGCCGTGCCAGCTCGATGGCCCCAACTCGGGGTCCCACGTCGCCTGCCCGTCGTAATGGGTGTGGATGTCGACGAAGCCGGGGGTGACGAGGTGGCCGATAGCATCGATTTCCTCGCGCCCGGCGGCGGTCACCGTGCCGACGGTGCTGATGTGTCCGCCGTCGATCGCAACATCGCCGATGAATGGTGCGCCGCCGCTGCCGTCGACGATCGTGCCGCCGCGAATAACCATGTCGTGCATCGTCGTCCTCCCCAGGATTGGCCCAAGCATATCATAGTGCGGCGTTGAGTCGAAGATCGTCCTCAGTCGACGCTTGACGATCGCGCGGCGTCAGCTGACGGTGAACAAATGCGATACAGGAAAACTATGGCTGGACTGATGTTGGCGGTCACGGTGCGGGCGGAGGCGGCGATGCATTACGCGACGGGGACTTTCGAGGTTACCATGACGGCGGCTCCGGGCGCGGCAGCGTGGCTGAACCGTATGACGATGACCAAGACCTATGGCGGCGCGCTCGTGGCGACGGCGGCGGGTGAGTTCCTGTCGGCCGGCGACCCCGCGACCGGGTCGGCGGGCTATATCGCGGCCGAACGAATCGATGGGACTCTCGATGGCCGCGTCGGAACCTTCGTCGTCATGCAGAGCGCGACGATGGACAAGGGCGCGCCGGTGATGCGGGTATTCGTCGTTCCCGGCTCGGCCACCGGGGCGCTCGCTGGGATGACCGGGACGATGACGATCCGGATCGAGAACCGCCAGCATTACTACGATCTCGACTACGATCTCGCGCCCTGATGCAGCGGCAGTCCGCGCGCACCGCGACGCCATCTGGCGCGGGCGCGACGGCGGGGCTAGAGGCGGATTATGAGCAACCAACAGACCGCCCTCGGCGACGACGCGCCGCTCGAAACCCGCGACCAGCTCCTCGGGGTCTTTGCCCACGGTGAAAAACCCATTGCCGACTGGCGCATCGGCACCGAGCACGAGAAGTTCGTCTACCGGATCGCAGACCACGCCGCGCCGTCGTACGATGAGCCAGGCGGCATCCGTGACCTACTCAAGGGTATGGAGGCGTTCGGCTGGGAACCCGTTATCGAGGGCGACAATGTCATCGCGCTTACAGGGAGCGATGGCGCAATCAGCCTCGAACCCGCCGGACAGTTCGAACTATCGGGCGCGCCGCTGACCGATATTCACGCGACGTGCGCCGAATCGAACCGCCATCTGAGCCAGTGTCGCGAAGTTGGCGACCGGCTTGGCCTCGGCTTCCTTGGGTTGGGCTTCTGGCCCGACAAGCGGCGCGACGAGTTGCCGGTTATGCCCAAAGGGCGCTACGCGATCATGCTCCGCCAGATGCCGAAGGTCGGCAGCCTTGGTGTCGACATGATGAAGCGGACGTGCACGATCCAGACCAACCTCGACTATTCGTCCGAGGCCGACATGGTGAAAAAATTTCGCGTGTCGATGGCGCTCCAGCCGCTGGCGACCGCGCTGTTCGCCAATTCGCCGTTCACCGAAGGCAGGCCGAACGGATTTCTCAGCTTCCGCAGCCATATTTGGACCGACACCGATCCCGGGCGCACCGGCACCCTGCCGTTCGTGTTCGACGACGGCTTCGGCT
>JAYTXW010000305.1:0-2158 GCA_043742745.1 Sphingomonadaceae bacterium | reverse complement strand
GCTGGCGGCGCTGGCCGAACGCTTTCCCGGTGCGACGGTGGCACGGGCGATGCCGAACACGCCCGCCGCGCGCGGGCGAGGGATTACCGGGCTGCTTGCACCCGCCGCCGATACGGCCGAGCGCGCGCGGCTGGAGACGCTGTTCGCGGCGGCGGGGGCGACGGTGTGGCTCGATAATGAGGCGGATTTCGACGCGCTGACGGCGGTTTCGGGGTCGGGGCCAGCGTATGTCTTCGCCTTTGTCGAGGCGCTTGCGGCGGCGGGGGAGGCGGCAGGTCTGCCCCCCAGGCTGGCGGCACGGCTGGCAACCGCGACGCTTGTTGGGGCGGCGTCGTTGCTGAGTGACGGCGACGATCCGGCGGTGTTGCGGGCGGCGGTGACGAGCCCGAACGGGACGACGGCGGCGGGGCTGGCGGTGCTGATGCCGGCGCTCGACCCGGTGCTGCGCGAAACCGTTACGGCGGCGGCGGCGCGGTCGCGGGCGATAGCGGCGTCGTTTACCTGAGACGACCGGTCGCGGGCGGGTAACTGCCTTTGGCTCGGCGACAATCATGCTAAAGGAACGCAATGACCGACCCGATACTCGAAGCGTGGCTCACCGTAATCGCCGCCGACGGCTGGGCGAGCGCCCGGATCGATGCGGTCGCCGAACGCAGCGGCACGACCACGGCTGTGGTCGCGGCGACGCTCCCCGATCGTTGGGCCGCACTCGCCGCCTTTGGCCGCGCCCTCGACGTCAGCGCGCTCGCCGAGGCGGGAGTCGACCGCGAGGCGAGCGTCCGCGACCGGCTGTTTTCGGTGCTGATGGCGCGCTTTGATGCGGCGCTCGACCACCGTGATACAGCGCGCATCCTCGCGGCCGCCGCTCCACGCGATCCGGGCCTGGCGGCATTCATGGCGCTGGGGGTCGTCCAGTCGGTGGGGCGGCTCGCTGCGGCGGCCGGCGTCGCCACTGGGGGTTTCATCGGGCCGGTGCGCGTCCAGGCGTTGACCGTCTTGTACCTCGCTGTCGCGCGGGTGTGGCTCGCCGACGACAGTCCTGATCTCGCGGCGACGATGAAGGAACTCGATACGCGACTGGCGCAGGCTGAGACATGGGCGCGGCGGTTGCCGCATCGCTTGCCGCCGTTATCGGCGGGTGACTCGCTGCCGCCGTTATCGGCGGGTGACTCGCTGCCGCCGTTATCGGCGGGTGACTCGCTGCCGCCGGGGTCGTCGGACGCTATGCCGTCGCTGCTGCCCCCGGCGCTTCCTGCTGCAGCGCCTCGATCAGCGGACGGTCCGTCGGCGGGATAAGCCCGGCGAGCACCGTCCAGAAGCCCGTCACCGCCGCCTGCCCAGCGTGGCCATAGGCGCGGGTGACACCACCTTTCAGGCAGTCGAACAGCGCGGTTTCGAGCAGCTCGCCCGCCGGAGTGAGGTGGAGCATTCGCTGCCGCCGGTCGCGCGTCCCGACCGCCTGAATGACGAGGTTGCGCGCCTGCAGATCGCCGAGGACGCGGCTGAGCGATTGTTTCGTGATGTTGAGGAGATCGAGCAGGTCGCCGATCGGCATCCCCGGGCGGCGCGCGATGAAGTAGAGCGCGCGATGATGTGCCCGCCCCAGCCCTTGCGTGGCAAGGTGGATGTCGGCGGCTTTGACCATATTGGTATAGCCGAAGTAGAGCAGTTCAATGCCGCGACGGATTTCAGCATCGCGGAGGAACTGGGCCGACGCTGCGACTGGAGCATTGGGAAGGCGATTTAAGTCAGCCATATTGACGCATATTTCATAGAATGTTACGCCGAACAAGGCTTTCGTGAAACTTTATGTGATGGAACGCGACGATGACGCTGCTCGACCCGACCTTCGATGACCGTGATGGGCAGATCTGGTTCGATGGCAAGTTGGTCCCGTGGCGCGACGCGAACGTCCATGTCCTAACCCACGCACTGCATTATGCGAGCGCCGTGTTCGAAGGGATGCGCTGTTACGGCGGCACGATCTTTGCTCGGTCGCAACATAGCGCGCGGCTCATCGAATCGGCGAAACTGCTGGGTTTCGATTTGCCGTGGTCGATGGCCGAAATCGACGCCGCGTGTGACGCGACGGTCGCGGCGAACGGCCTCGTCGATTGCTATGTCCGCCCGATAGCGTGGCGCGGATCGGAGCAGATGG
>JAYTXW010000304.1:0-10196 GCA_043742745.1 Sphingomonadaceae bacterium | reverse complement strand
TCGCCGCTGATCACACTGGAAACCGGCGATTTCACCGAAGGTGCGCCGAAGTCACAAGAAGTCATCGCGTTTGCGATGGCGCACGGCTATCGACCGTATGACCTGGTGGACGGTCGCTTCGTTCCGCACCAGCTGAAACGCGACTATGGTTATGCCAACATCCTGATGTCGAAGACTCCGCTCAATTAGTCGCGGCGACGTGTTCGGGTGAAGGCGGCCGTCAACGCCGACGCGTAGGCGTCAAGGCGCTCTTCGTGGGCAGCGATCAAAGAGCAGACGTCCGGCCGCGCCCTTGGCGGTGCCGCGCCGATCGCCAGCAGAGTATCGAGCAAACTGCGTACTGAAGCCGGATCGAAGAAATGCGCGCCGGGGGCCTGCTCGCGGTGAATGGCAAGATCGGACACCGCCAACGGCGTCCCAAGCGCCTTGGCCTCCTCCACTGTCGTCGACCAGCCCTCGAACAACGACGGGTTGAGCAGGGCATCGGCCGCAGCCACCAGCCCGACAACATCGGCGTAGGGGATGAGCCCGAGGTGTCGAGCGCGGTCGCCGACGTCATAGCCGGCCAGCCGGCGCTGGAAAGTGGCGTAACCACCGGGGTTTCGAGCATCGTCCTGACGCCCCGACATGAAGATCGGCGGCACCCTGTCGAGCACGCCGCTCCGGCGGGCCTCGCCAAGCGCGTCGGCCACCAGAAGATGATTTTTATGCTTCCAGAACTGGTTCGGAAGAAAGATGAACCGCTCGGGAACTTCGTAACGCGCCGCAAGCTCGTCGCGCATCGCCACGATTCCGGCAATATCGATTGCCTGGGCAAAGCGGACGACGGCGGTCCGTCCGCGTGCACCGCGATAGAATGCCTCGGCATCGCGCCGCGCGGTTTCCGACGACAGCATGGCCGTCCGGCCGCTCGCAACCTGGGCGCGAAAGCCGATCTCGCGGCGGGTCCGCCCTCGCCAGCCGAACATTTCGGGCATATATCGGTGTTGGAAATCGGGCATCCACGCCACCACCGGCAGCGGGAAGCGCCAGCCGTAAAACAACGCGGGTTCGAAAACGACGTCGCACCGTCGGGCGATGAAGGCGGCCGCGGCCGGACCGTCGACGCCGCGGGCGATCGCAGCCTTCAACCCCGCCCCGCGGCCGAAAGTGGCGACCTGCTCCGAGACTTCCGGCGGCTCGGTCAAGAGGCCTGACAGACTCGGGCCGACGACGGCGTTCTCTTCCGGCGTCAGGAAGACGACCGGCTCGAGCACATCGCTCAGGCGTTGTTGGATAACGGTGAGCATGTTGCGAAGGTAGTTCTCGCCCCCGGTCCACGCGCCGCGACCGGGCAGTGTCATGGCGATCCGGATCATCGCGCCCGATACCAACGGACATAGGTCGCTATGCCTTCATTCAGCGACGTGTCGGCCGTAAAACCCATTGCCTTCGCCCGGTCCATCGCCGCCACTAGCGACGGCGGATTCCCGGCGCGGTCGCGCCCGTCGAACACCGCGTGCCGCCCGTCACCCCACGCGGCGCAGATGAGGTCGACTGCCGTCCGCACGCTCGTTCCCCGACCGGTACCGCCGTTGATAAATGGCGGGGCGGCGGCGACCTGTCCGGCCGCGCGGCGCAGCAGCGAGACGGCATCATCGACGTGCAGCCAATCGCGTTGCTCCGATCCCGTGCCACCGACGGCGACCGCCGGACTAGCGGCGCAGCGCCCGCAGACGTCCCACAACAGCTGTTTGGTCAAACCTGGCCCATAGACCGAGAATAGGCGCACCACCGCCGCCCGCAGCCCAAAGCTGGCGGCGTAGCTCGCGGTCAACTGCTCGACGATCGCTTTGTGCACGCCGTAGGGTGAAAGCGGTGCGATCGCTGCACTTTCCGCAATAGGCGCATGGGACGCCGCGCCATAGACCGCAGCGCTCGACGAGACGACCACGCTGGCGTCAGGTACCGCGATCCTTAACCACTCGAGCAACCGGGCGGTGGTATCGACACTGTTGCGAAAGTCGGTGAGCGGCGCGGCGAGCGACGGCCCGACCGACGATCCCCCCGCGAGATGGTACACGCACCCGATTGGACCGGCGGCGGCGGCCAGCCGGGTCAGCCCGTCGTGGTCGATTTCGCCCTCGTGCCAGAACGCTACGCCGGCAGCGCGGGCCTCGGCGGGAGACCACGGGCGGCGCCCGATCGCCGCGACCGGCATGCCATCGGCGGCGAGCGCCGCGCAGAGATGCCGGCCAATGAAGCCGCGCGCACCCGTCACCAAAATGGTCATGACGCAATCAAGCAGAAGGCTTCGTCGCGATAAACGACACCAGCCGCCCTGGACGCCGGTCGAGGCGCGAAGCCAGCGCCGCCGCTGGTCCGAACATCGCGCCGAGCAGACCACGGGTGACGAACCGCGGAACACCCAACCGCCGCGCGCGCGCCGCCGCGGCGGCAATCACGTCGGCGCGCGACGTCGGCGCCAGGTTGATCGGACTGTCGAACGAACGCAGCACATGGTCGATCCGCAGCCCGGCCTCGCGCAGCGCCGACCGGTATTGATCGAGGCGGAACGCGTTCTCGCCGCCATACAGATGGTGCAAAGGATGCTTGTCGAAAAAGGCCGGCAGGTCGGCATCGCGGGTGACAACATGGTCGCGCACCGCGATCAGCCGGCCGCCAGGCTTGAGAACGCGGTGGAGTTCGCGACACAGTTGCGGCAGCGACCGCGCATGGTGAAGGACCTGGCGTGCAAAGATCAGGTCAAAGCCGGCATCGGCCAGCGGCAGACTCTCCCCCCACTCCTGTACGACCTCGATCGGTAGCGCCTCACTGCGCGCAAGCTCGCGGATCGCGCCCGCCCCGACCAGATCGCTCGGATCGGGTTCGATCGCGGTCACGGTCCAGCCATCGACCGCCAGTGCGTAACTGGCGATCCCATTGCCTGCACCGAGATCGAGCGCCCGCCCGCGTTGCGGTGGAAAATAGGCGGCGACCGCGCGCCATTCGTCGCTCGCATGGTAGCGCCGAGCGGCACCTGCCAGCGGCGCATCATAATAGCACGCCTCGACCAAGTCGCGCTGATCCTGCTGCTCGATCAGCCAGCGAACCGCATCTTCCCACAGTTTTGGCGCCTCGGTCGGCGTTGCGTCATGCATCCGGAGTCAGTTCCCGAAGGATTCGGGCAGGATTGCCGCCGACAATCGTCCACGGTGCCACGTCACGCGTGACGACGGTTTTCGCGGCGATGATCGCGCCTTCGCCAATGGTCACGCCTTTCAATACCGATGCCCCGAAACCGATCCAAGCGTCGTTGCCGATTGCCACGGGTCGCGCGGCGATCGTCGCAATGTCGTGCGGGTGCCCGTGTGAAAAGATCGCCTGGGTCTGCGCATGGCGCGCGGCGGCGTCGATCGGATGGCCGTCAGTGTCGTGGATATTGACGTCATGCGAAATGAGCACCCGGTCGCCAATTGCAATCGCCGACGACGACCATATCCGGCTGTTTGCCCCGACATAGACCCAGTTACCAATCGTAATTCGTCCGGCGTGCGGAAATACGAACAATTCGCCGAGGATGAGGGTGTGGCCGCCGATCGTGACTGCGTTGCGCGCGCCGCCAGGGTTGAGTATGCGTCCCTGCCCGACCATTCGCGCCGTCGTTGCCACAGCAAGCGAGCGATGGTACAACGCCGTCCGCCAGCGTGCTGCAAGCATTGCGGACAAGTCCGCCAGACGCGCGACGCGGTCAGCCAGCATCAGGCGGGTCCGAGCAAGCGCCGCAAAGCTGCCCGAAGCCACGCCACCGGGCTGCGCAGGCTAGCGCGATAGGCGCGGTTAACGTCCGCTTCGACGTGACGATCGACCTCGACGCGCTCAGGGAACGGCACCGGCCCCTGCCTAGCCGGGGCAACCACCTGCAAAGTATCGCGACGGACGCCGCGCGCGCCGTGCGTGCCCGACCCATCGAAGCCGATATTCGCTACCATAGTCTGGCGCGGATAGAGCGTCAGCCCGCCGGCCTTGAACACCGACCAGTACCAGCGGATGGCCCAGCTATCGCTGCCGCCCCGCCTCTGTACATCAAGCATCTTTGCATAGTCGAACTGCCCGTTCCGATTGAATCGGCGACGAAAGACCGGATCGCTGGTCAGGCGCTCGGTTCCGACGGGTTCGGCTTCGAACTGTCGCCACGCTCGCGCCCACGTTCCCCACGTCCATGACGACGTTTGATACATGAAAGCTGCGGTCGGAAGCGGCTGCGTCAGCGGCGGCAGATAGCCCGAAACCTGCATGACGCGCGGATCATCGGCGTAGCGATCGAGCGCGGCGTTCATAAAAGTCAGAAAATCAGCCGCCACCAGCAGATCGTCCTCGATAACGATCACGCGGCCGTGGTCGCGTACCAGTGTTCCGGTGCCGGCAATGATCGACCGCGCAAGCCCCTGATTGGTGCCGGCGGTCACAAGCTTCGCGTCGGGCAATTCCCGGCCGATCAGCGCTCGCACCGCCGCGACCGCGGCCGCGTCGGCGGGTGCCTTCGGTCCATCGGAAAAGACGGTGATCGGGGTCGTAGCAAAGCCGTCGCAGGCCTTCAGTGCGGCAATCGTCCGCGCCGTATGCTCGGCACGCTTGTAAACGAACAGGGTAAGCGGTGCTGGCGTCGTCACCGTGTCGTCCAGAAAAGGGGCCGCCAATTGCGACATAGGAAGGGCAGGCTTGGTCGATCAAAGCTCGCCGTCGCAGTCAAATTGCACGCTCCATAAGGCCGGACGCACGGCGTCGCCGCCCACACGCCCGTCTATAGGGTCGCCGCCGATGCTCGGCTAGCCGCAATCCGGGGGTGTGGCCGGATCAGAGGATGCGGGTTCTGCGCCGGACGCGAGCGCGTTCAGCATGGCGGCGTAGCGCAATATAATTGCCGCCTCAGGATAGTCGCGCTCCGCCAAAGCCCGGCCCGAATCACCCCGCCGTCGCGCCTCATCCCCCGGTGCATCGGCGAGGGTCGCCACCAAGGTCGCGAGATCGCCATCCGCAATGACCCAGCCGGCGGCGCCTTCCGTAACGACCAGCGCCAGTTCGGACTGCGGGTCAGCGATTGCAGCAATCGGCACGCCGGCGGCGAGCAGATTATACATACGACTTGGCACCGAGATACCGCACATTCCTCGGACGAAGGCGATTACGGTCAGGTTGCTACAAGTCAGCATCGTGGCCAGCCGGTCCCGCGGCTGGCGCGGCAGCATGGTGACATTGGTCAGGTGGCGAGACGTGATGACGGACTCCGCCATCGCAAATTTCCCGCCGAAACCGACCAGTAGGAAATGGATATCGGTTCGCAGCCGCAGCGCCCCCGCGGCGTCGAAAAGGCTGTCGAGGTCGTGGGTTCGACCAGCATTGCCGGAAAACTGAACAATGAATTTGCCGTCGAGGCCAAGCTCGTGACGCAGACGATTATTGTCACGCTCGACCGGAGTGACCAGTTCGACGTCGCCCCAGTTAGGAATTATGACGATGCGATCGGCACGGGCGCGCATCTTTGCGGCGATGACGTCGCGCATGTCGCGACCAAGGACGACGACTCGGTCGAAGCGACGCGCCAGCCAGCCTGACAGTTCGGCGAGCATGCGGTAGGGAAGGCCCTGGACCGCGAGCATCTTCGTTGCGGCAAGAACTTCGGGATAGACGTCGTGCACCAGCAACACAGACTGCGCGCCACGAATTTTTGCAGCAGCGATGATCGCCACAGGCAGGGTCGGCGGATTTGTGACGACGAGGATCAGATCACCGCGCCGAAAATGGAACATCGAAAAGAAGAATGCGAGAACCGTGAAGCTGACGAGGTTCACTGTGCGTAGCATGAGCCGGTCGGGCGGGAACCGCGAGGCCAGCATTCGATAAATCGTGGTGCCGTGGCGCTCCTCCCGAGGGATTACGGGCGTATCGCGAGCGCTATAGCTTGGCCGGCCGCTGATGATACGGACATCGAACTCCCGCGCCAGCCCCTCGGCGATACGCGTCAGGAAATAGCCCGTCGATGTCTCCTCAGGATAGTAAAGTTCCGACGCTATCCACAACCGCGACCGCGTCACTCGGGCGTCGCCCGGCTCGATCGGCGCAGCGCCTCTAGCTCGACCGGTGCAAGCGGCAGGTCGGGGAAGTAACGCGCTGGCTGGATACCCTTGGCAAGGACCGCGCCAACGGTGATGAAGATAAGCTTGAAATCAAGCCACGTCGACTGGTGCGCGACATACCAGCGTTCAAGTGCGGCCTTGTATGGAACGATAGCGGACCGGTAGACCGTGAGACGGTCTGTCTGGTTGGCGAGCAGGCTTTCCTCGTCGTGGAATACGATCGACCCGATCCCTGACAAACCTGGGCGAAGATGGCCGACTGACGCCCAATGGTCTGCGGAAAAAAGCGCCGCGATCCGCGGCGTGAACGGGCGCGGCCCGATAATACTCATGTCGCCGCGGATGATGTTGATCAGCTGCGGCAACTCGTTGATCTTGGTCGACCGCAGAAAGTGGCCCATCGGCAGGATTCGCGGGTCGTCGCGCGTCGAGATATCGCCACCGGGCATGTTGGCGCTATTCTTGAGCATCGTCGCGAATTTCAGGATACCGAACGGCCGGCCGAAACGCCCGAAGCGTTGTTGGCGATAGAAGATTTCACCCTCGCCGGACAGCCGCAGCAAAAGCATAATCGGCAGCAGCAGGGGACTGAGCGCAATCAGCGCGAGCCCGGCCAGCAATACGTCGATGATCCGTTTGACCACCCGTTACATCCGGTTGTCGAGCGTGCGCCCGGTGTCGATGTGGTCGAGATCGGGACACGCCGTCTTGATCGCTTCGACCAGCGCCAGCTTCGACCAATGCCCTGCGGCCCGCAGGGCCTCGATAGTTGCGACAAAGGCTCGCGCCCGGACAACGGTCGCCTTATCGAGCGGCGCGCGGCGGATGACGCCGATGTCGTCGAAGCGCCATTCGATTTCGTCATCGAGTGCATAGAACGCCTCGAACGGCTTCTCTCCCGACGTGTCGCTGGCGAAGAAGTGGCACGGCCAGCGCCGCTGCGCGATCAATTCGGCCGAGCGACTACGCGCCTCATCCTCGCTGGCGACGACTTCGGGCGTAAAGCCGTGGGCTTCGAGAAAGCGCACCGCGATATCGGCGAATGACAACAGATCGCTTGTCGCGTCGAGGCGAGGGAAGAAAATTTCACGCTTATTGCCAAGCGCAATCGAGGTCAGACAGAGCAGACCCGCCTCCTCGCCGGTGACGAAATAGCGGCGGATGTCCAACGGTGCCGAAATCGGCTGTCGCAGCGCCAGCCGCTGACGGAACCCGTGCAGCAGGCTGCCATCGGAAAAGGCGACGTTGGCAAAGCGCGCCGTCGACACCGTCATCGCCCCGGATTCACCAAACAGGACATCCTCCATGATACGCTTGGTCGCGCCCATCAGATTTGCTGGACTTTGTGCCTTGTCAGTCGAAACCGCGAAATATTTATCGGTGCCGCTCCGCGACGCCCGCCGTAGTGTTTCGAGCGTATCAAGCACGTTGACCTTGACCAGCCGCATTAGCGAAAATTCGTCCTTCTCCGACCGGACGTGTTTCATCGCCGCGAAGTTGAGGACGAGGTCGTAGGCAGGCTGGGCGTCAAGAAACGCCCGCGCCTCGAGGGCACCGACGTCCAGCGGCAGGAATCGCGTTTCGCCGGATGAATAGCCCTCGACGCTGCGCACGTTGCGAACCAGTTCGACGAGGCTGTTTTCGGAGATGTCGATGACATGAAGCGCGGCAGGATTGCGGCGGAAAACTTCGAGGCAGACCTCGCGGCCAATCGATCCGGCGCCGCCGATGATGAGGACGCGGCGCCCAACGATGGCATCGGCAATGCGCGGCAGATGGCGCGCGACGTCGTCGTCAAACAGGCCGTGTGCACGGCCGATGATTTGTTTCACATCCACGTGTGGGGGACCTCGAACTGCGAAGCCGTGTCTATCGCACCCCGCCGCCGGCGGCTAGCATCGCGTGCAAGCCGTCGCGGAGGGTGACCGGCAGCGCCATGCCTAATGTGAATGGCGCCGATGAGGCGATGACGCTATCGGCATAGACGCTCGCGTAAAGCCCCGGCGCGACGGCTGCCAACGGTGCAAAGACCGCCTTTGGCAGCCGCGACAATTTCACGCTACGACCATCGAAGCCTGTCACAACGTCGGCGAGTAATTCGAGGTCAAACAGGTCGTGATCAGCAGCAAAAGCGACCGAATCGGCAACTGCACCGTTGCATAGTGCAGCCAACGCGACGGCGGCATTGTCGAAATGTAGCACCGAGCGCTTCGGCAAGGGAACCGGTACAGGCAATACGCGCACGCGGCGCATCAGTTCCACCAGTGTCCCGAACTTGCCCGCCGCCCCCGGGCCATACAGGGCGGGCAGACGGACGCAGTTCACGGCGAAGCCGCGCGCAACGAGTGCCAGCAGCGCGGCGTCCGCGGCCGCCTTGCTCCGGCCGTAGTCCGACACCGGCGCGAGGGGCGTAGCCTGTCCGATCGCTGGCGCACGCCCGTAGACCGACAATGAACTGACTTGAACAAAGCGGCGGCAACCTGCTTCTCGGGCGTGGTGCGCATTGATCACGGCGAGGCGATGATTGACGCGGTCGAGAGTCGCCGTGTCTCCGCAAGGAGTGCCGACGCAATTGACGACGCAATCTACGCCGGCAAACGCGTACTTCGGCACGGCATCATAGTCCGAAACACTGACCGCATTCGCTTGCGCACGATCTCCGCGGATGACCAGGCGTGCCCCGGGGATGATGCGTAATAGTCGACGCGCCAAAATGGCATTGCCGCCGAGGATCAGGACAGACGGGTCGATCGCAGTCAAAGTACCGCCACGTTGGCCCGGAAATCTGCGACCGCCAACGCCAGACCATGCTCAATCGTCGTCCGTGGACGCCAGCCAAGCGCGGTGAGCTTACGTGAGTCGAGCAATTTGCGCGGTGTGCCGTCGCGAGCGGTCGGGTCGAAGCGAAGCCTACCCTTAAAACCGACTGCCGCGGCGACTGCAGTTGCCAGTTCGGCAATCGTGATGTCGGTCCCATAACCGACGTTGATCAGCGGGAAGCCCGCGTTGCCGCGTTCCAAACCAAGCACCGCCGCAAAATCGGCCTCGGGGAGCTGCATCAGGAAGACGATCGCCTCTGCCATATCGCTGCTGAACAGAAACTCCCGGCGCGGGGTGCCCGTGCCCCACACCACCACTTCTTCGGCCGACGTTATTCGTGCGGTTTCGAACCGGCGGATCAAGCCGGGAATGACATGACTATTCGTGGGGTGGTAGTTGTCATTCGGCCCATAAAGATTGGTCGGCATCGCCGCTAGGTAGCGCGTTCCGAACTGCCGGTTGTAACTCGCACAGAGTTCGACACCGGCAATCTTGGCGAGGGCGTATGGCCGGTTGGTCGGCTCGAGCGCCCCGGTAAGCAGAGCATTCTCGGACAGCGGCTGCGCCGCGAACTTGGGATAGATGCAACTGGAACCGAGGAAAATCAGCCGCTCGACACCAGCTTGATGGGCAGATTCGATGACGTTGAGCTGGATCGCGAGGTTGTCGCGGATAAAATCGGCGGGATAGGTATCGTTGGCAAGGATGCCGCCGACGCGCGCCGCCGCGAGAACGACCTGCGCCGGCCGCTCGGAGCGAAAAAAGTCCTGTGTCGCTACTTGGTCGGTCAAATCGAGTTCGGCGTGAGTGCGTAGGACGAGGTTATCATAGCCTGCCGCGCGGAGACCCAGCACGATCGCGGTCCCGACCAGCCCGCGATGACCGGCGACATAGACTTTATCGGTTAACTGCATGCGATTATTCGTGAAAGTCGAAGGCTTGAAACCCATGCTTCTTGACGAGTTCGTCGCGCTTGGCCGACTTAAGGTCCTCCTGAACCATTTCCGCAACAAGGTCGGAGAAAGTGGTCTGCGGCGACCAGCCCAGTTCGCGCTTGGCCTTCGAGGCGTCGCCAAGCAATGTCTCGACTTCGGTGCGGCGAAAATAACGCGGGTCGACCCGAACGATCGTCTGACCGACTACCAGCGACGAGCCGGCAGGTGCGCGTACAACCCTAGCAACTTCCTCGACGCCCTCCCCTTCGAAAGCAAGGCTCAGTCCGAGCTCACTGGCAGTTACCGCAACAAAATCACGAACGCT
>JAYTXW010000303.1:0-10645 GCA_043742745.1 Sphingomonadaceae bacterium | reverse complement strand
ATAATTCGGCGGGGACGACAACGACGACGCGCGTCGCTTCGACCGATACGTTAAGTCCCGGCGGCGCATATATGCTGGCGATCGACGCCGAGCAGACCGACAACGGCATTTTCCAATATCCGATAGCCTCATTCAACTATGTCTCGGCCGACTTTTTCGTCACCTCCGGCATCGCTCAACTGATTGCGACGAACAGCTTTGGCTACACCCAGAACCTCGTCCACACGACGAAGATCGGTGAGTGGGAGCACCTCGCGTTCGCTTATGCGGGTGGAAACGAGATCGCCATCTATTCATCGGCAGGCGGCGCGACCTTCGCGGTCGATAACGTCGTTACCAGTGACACGGTCCCCGCAGCTGTCCCCGAACCCGCCGCGTGGAGCCTGCTTATCGTCGGCTTCGGCTTCACCGGTGCGGCGCTGCGGCGGCGCGCGCTTACTTTTGCCAAAGGATCTTTCTGATGCGTGCCATCCTGTTTGCCGCTGCGCTGCTCGCGGGGACCACCGCCAGCGCGGCGACGTACGACGCTTTCACGTCGTTCGACGGCATTGGCAGCTCGACGGACGGGGCGTTCACCTTCGGCGAGTTTGACGGGACGACGTTCACCGCGTTCGACACGGTCGGCGTCTCGACCTTTCCTGGGACGCTATCTTATTCAAGTAGTGGAAATTACTATCCGGTGGCGGTGAAGACGGCGACCGGCGGTAGCTATGTCTCGAACACCGTCACGATCCCGAGCGACGCGCTCATCCTCCACCCCGGCCCCGGCCCGTCCGGCGGACCGTATGCGGCGATCCGCTTCGTCGCGCCGACCGCTGGTACCTATACGATCACAGCTAGCGCCGTTCAGATCGACCGCGACATCAATATCGTCGAGGCCGGTTTTCTTTTCCGCGGTCTTCAATCCTCGTTCGACCTGACGCCCGGGGGATCGACGTATCTGACCAACAACGTCCCGGCCTCACTGCACGCCACGCGGGCTTTCGCTGGCGGCGAAGCGCTGACATTGCTGATCGGCAATGCCGGTAATTACTATTCCGACACGACGGCGGTGAACTTCACCGTGACGGACAGCGTCCCCGAACCCGCCGCATGGACCCTGCTCATCGCCGGGTTCGCGCTGACCGGCGCAGCGCTGCGGCGACGGGGGGTGGCGACCACCTGAATCATCGTCGCTATCTGAGTTCACTCAGAAGCGTCTAGCGGCCCGCGCGTGGCGACTCGACGGTCCGCAGTCCGCCCGCGTTAGGGCCACCTGTGGATCCCTCCAGCCGAGCGATAGCGGGCGCTGAAAGCGGCTGCGTCGGCGTTAAGTTCGTTCAGTTGTTCATCTTGGCCGAGAGCATGGGCACGCCCGTTCAGGCGCGCTAGAGGCGGACAATGAACGCCAATCGCCGCCCCATCCCCACCGGAACCATCGCCACGATCGAGGCCTTCGCCGCCGGTCCTGACGCGCCGCTGGTCCACTTCGCCCATGCGACGGGGATGTGCGCGGCGCTCTATCGCTCGCTGTTCGATCGCCTTGCCGCCCATGTCAACGTCGTGGCGAGCGACGCGCGGGGCCATGGTGCGACGATGTTGCCCGCCGACCCGGCGACGCTCACCGACTGGAATGGCTATGCCGACGACCTCGTCGCGTTGCTCGCGACGCTGCCGCCGGCGCGGCGGCTGATCCTCGCCGGGCACTCGATGGGGGCGACCGTCAGCCTCGACGTCGCCGGGCGGATGGCGGCTGAGGTCGCGGGTGTCGTCCTGATCGAGCCGGCGTTCATCCTCTTCGCCGTCGCCGAAACGTGGACGCCGACGGCGCTGGCCAACCCGATGGCGGCGCAGGCGGCGCGGCGGCGCGCGGTGTGGCCGTCGCGCAGCGCGATCGCCGACGCCTATCGCGGGCGCGGCGTTTTCGCATCGTGGCACGACGACGATCTCGCCGCCTATCTCGACGGCGGCGTCCGCGACCGCGCCGACGGGCAGGTCGAACTCGCCTGCGCCCCCGCATGGGAAGCCGCGACCTTTGCCGGCGTCAGCAACCATATGGCCGCCGCAGTCGCCGCGTGGACCGGCCCGCTGACCCTGCTCCACGCGACCGAGCGCAGCACTGTCATGGCGGCCGATGCAGCGACGATTGCGCTGCGGCCGAACGCGATCGTACAGTGCTTCACCGGGCGCGACCATTTTCTGCCGCTCGCCGACCCCGATGCGATGGCGGCGGCGATCCTCGCTTTATGCTAAACGGAACATCGAACGCTACCAACGGTTTCGCTATCGGCCCACTTCGAGGAATTACCATGCGCCATCTTGCTCCCCTGTTCATTCTCGCGCTCGCATCGTGCGGGGAGCAGGCGACATTGCCCTCGTCGTCGGGCTTCGGCGCCAACCCGACCCTGCCCGCACCGCATCCGACGCTGCTGCCGACGATGAAGATTGCCCCGGCGCATCCGTGGGCGGCGGGAGCAACGCCGGTCGCCGGGGCGGGGCTTCGGGTCGCGGCGTTTGCGGCCGGGCTTGACCATCCGCGCTGGCTGTACGTTTTGCCGAACGGCGATGTCCTCGTCGCTGAAACCAACGCGCCGCCCAAGCCCGACGACGGCAAGGGAGTGAAGGGGGTGGTTGAAAAGGTGATGATGGGCCGTGCCGGGGCAACGGTGCCGAGCGCGAACCGCATTACCCTGCTCCGCGACAGCCATGGGACCGGCGTCGCCGATGTCAAAACGGTGTTTCTCAAGGGGTTGAACTCGCCGTTCGGGATGGCCCTGATCGGCAACGACCTCTACATCGCCGATACCGACGCGGTCCTCAAATTCGCGTACACTCCCGGGGCGACGTCGATCACGACGCCCGGCGTCAAAGTCGTCGATCTGCCCGCTGGAACGATTAACCACCATTGGACCAAAAACATTATCGCCAGCCCCGATGGGTCGGCGCTGTACGCGACCGTCGGGTCGAACTCGAACGTCGGCGAGCGCGGGCTGGCCGAGGAGGTTGGTCGCGCGGCGATCTGGCGGATCGATCCGAAAACGGGCGCCCACGCGATTTTTGCCGGCGGCTTGCGCAACCCGAATGGAATGGGTTTCGAGCCGGTTAGCGGCAAATTATGGACCAGCGTCAACGAGCGCGACGAGATCGGGTCCGACCTTGTTCCGGATTACATGACCAGCGTCACGTCGGGCGGCTTCTATGGCTGGCCGTACAGCTATTACGGCCAGAACGTCGATTCGCGGGTGAAGGAACAGCGTCCCGACCTCGTCGCCAAAGCGATCAAGCCCGATTATGCGTTGGGCAGCCACACTGCGTCACTCGGGCTGACCTTTGCTGCGGGGGCGACCGCGTTGCCGCCTGCGTTCGCCCAAGGCGCGTTCGTCGGCCAGCATGGGTCGTGGAATCGCAAGCCCTTGTCCGGTTACAAGGTCATCTTCGTGCCCTTCGCCGGTGGCAAGCCTGCGGGAGCGCCGGTCGACGTGCTGACCGGGTTCCTGACCCCGGGCGGCGACGCACAGGGGCGACCCGTGGGGGTCACGATCGACCATGCGGGCGGCCTCCTCGTCGCCGACGACGTCGGCAATACGGTCTGGCGCGTGACCGGAGCGATGCGGTTCGCCAGCCGCTAAAGGGTAAATCGCTGGAGGCCTGCGCCGTCGCTCGCCGGGACGGAAGCGGCGCGGGACCATTCTGCGGCTGGTGGTCGATCGCGTTTTAGGGTTGAGCCGGACTCGCGTCGGGGTGCGACCGCGGATCGTGGCGTTCGGCAATCAGGCTGGCAACGAGCGCCTTGGTTCGTTCGTCGTGGCGCGCAAACACGGTGTAATTCGCCGCGACGCCGATATGGCTCCGCAGCGCACCATTGGCCCATTGGTGCAGCGCGAACGAGGGCGGTTCATCGACGATCATCGCGCGATTATCGGGATGCTCGGCATCCATCGGGCGGAGGTCGAGCGCGACGCGCGGCGCAACCGACGGGCACACAAAAATCGTCGCGTGCGGCCACGCGGTCACCATCGGGCGGTGATAATGGCCGGCGATAATGCCGACGACGGTGGCGCGATGCTTTTCGACGACGGTGCGCAGGCGGACGACCCACGGCTCGTCGGTGCCGGTGGTCAGCCAGTCGATCCCCGACGGCGTCGGCGGATGGTGCATCGCCAATACGGTCGGTTGTGGTGACGCGGTGAGTTCGGCGTCGAGCCAGTCGGCCAGCGCGTCGTCGAAATCGCCGCCGTGACGATCCTCGCTCATCGTGTCGAGGAGCAGAATGCGAAGCGCGGGGTCGTCGATCGCGTATTGGACAGCACCGCCAAATGTCGGCGTCTCCGGAAAAATCTCGGCGAACGGTCCGCGTTTGTCGTGGTTGCCGAGGCAGCAATAGACCGGGAATGGCAGCGGATCGAAGCTGCGGCGGAGGCGCTGATAATCCTCGACCGAGCCACCCTCGACAAGGTCGCCGGTCGCAAGCACGAACGCCGGACGCGGGTCCATCGCGACCAACAGCGCAAGGACATCGTCGAGCCGCCGCTGGTTGGCCTCGAACGGATTGCTCGGCTCGAAACCGATATGAAGGTCGGTGATCTGCGCGAAAAACAGACCGGCGCTGGCTGGCTGCGCCGCGCGATGTTCGATCCCCACAGTCGCCCCCTCAGCCCGCAATCGCGGTGCGCGCAGTCCCGATCGTATCAGGCTTCGCCGTTGACGGCTTGTCAATCGTTGATGCCACCGTCCTGGTGGTTGACCGGCCCGGCTCGGCCGATTCGGTGCGGACGAACGCCGGGGCACCCGCGCCGTTGTGATAACTGTGGCAGCTCGAACACGGCGACGCGACCTGGTTCGCGGCGGGGCGCACGGCGTGGCACGTCTGGCACGACTTGACCCCCGGCAGGAGGAGCGCGGTCGAAGAGTTCGTCGTTGCGACAGCGTGGCAGCTCGCACACGGTGATGCGGCGGTCGCGTGGTCAGCGTGGCTGAACCAGCCGCGCTGGAGGTAACGCGCGGTGAAGGTTACCGGCTTGACGGCATAAGCGAGCGAGCCCGCCACCGGGGTGATGATGTGACAGTCGTAACACGCGCCGCCCTTTTCAAAGACCGCACGGATGCGACCGTCGCCGCTACTGGGTATCGCGGTCCGGGCGGCGAGGCCGACCTGGACGCGCCCCACGGGCTCCGACGCGCCCCTGTGGAGTTTGAAATAGTCGCGGAGGTCGGCGATGACCTGTTTTGGGTCGCCGTGGCGAAGCGTCCGGACCGTGCCGCCCTGCGATGCAAAGGCGAGGGTGTGGCACGCGGCGCAATCGCGCTCCATCGTCGATTCGACGAAGCGCACGCCAGTCGGGTCGGCGTGATGACAATCGGCACAGCCAAGCTGTTTTGCACCGGGGTACCGGTCACCGAGCCGCCGCGTCATCTGGGCGACCGAGTTGGTCGCGCTCAGATGCAGCGCATGGGGGAACTTGAGGCCGCTGTCCTCCTGCTGCTTGCCGTCGAGGACGATGCGCGTCAGTTTCGGCGACGCGCCGCTATTGTCGGTGATGACCGGACGGAACTGCGGGTGGCTGTCCCACGTCGCGACGTTGGCGAGCTTGGTGTCGGGCAGCCGCGCCTTCATGCTGGCATGGCACCCGGCGCAAAAGGCATCGCTCGACACCGGCGTCGTGTCCGCGCCGACGTGTTCCTTGTGGCACCCGGTGCAGCTCCATTCCTTCAATCCGAACGACGGACCGACGGCGGCGCGAAGCCGCGCGGCGAAGCCGGGAATGTCGCCGTGCGACGCGACGAGGCGCTGGGGATCGGCGTGGTCACGCAGAACGGCGAATGGACTTTTACCTGCCTGCTTGCCCGCATGACACGACAGGCACGTCTGGTCGGTCACCGACACGAACGCCTTGTCGTGGCACGCGGCGCAGTTCTTCGACAGGAAGGCGTGCGGTGGCGACAGCGGCCCCGGGTCCCACGTCTGGTCGGGGTGGAACGCGGCGGGTTGGCTGGCCCCGGCGGTCGCTACTGCCGGGACCGGATGCGGTGCGAGGATTGGCCACGCGAGAAAAAGTCCGAGAACGGCGGCAATCACGCTCCACGCAAGCACGCGGCGGCTTGGCAGCGCGCGGCTGAGGGTGAAGATCGCGCGCTCGTCGCGGAGCTGACCGGGGGCTTCGAGGCGTTCGACCTTGATCGCGATCTCACCGTCATTTGCGCCAGGGCCGAGTTCGAGCTTTTCACCGCCGACGATGACGACGGGCGCGCGGGACAACGACAGTTGGACGGTCGTTACTAGTTTGCGATCAATCTGGACCGCGGCGCCGTCGATCGCCTCGACCTCGACCCGCCCGCCGCCGAGATCGCGGATGCGCGTGTGCCGTAGCTGGACGGCAAGGTCGCTGAGCTGGATGTCGGCGTCGACCGCACGCCCGACGATCAGGCTGTCCTGGTCGAGCTGCTTGGTCCGCTCGATCGTTCCACCAGCGGCGCGCTGGGTGATCTGTTTGATGACGAAGCTCACGCCATCACCAGTAAAAGAAGACGCTGACGATGTGTGCGATAAGCGCAGCGATCAGCGCGAAGGTGGCGGGGACATGGACGAACAACCAGACTTCGAGGCGGGCACGGATGCTGATATGCCGCCGCGCGAGCCCCAGCGCCGCCTCCTTGCGCTCGAACAGTGTGACGATCTTGTGCAGCCGCTCGCCACGATCGCCGGTGGCAGCGGGGAGCAGCGCGGCAAAGGCGTCGAGCGCGCGGCGGTTGCCGCAATTGCGCGCGCGCCCCGACAGACGTACGCCCAGTCCGCCGCCGAGCCGGGTCCCGTCGATCGATCCCTGGACGATCGCCGCCTCGTCGCCGCCCAGCGGTAGAGCGGCATCGTGCAGCTGGCGGTCGATCGAGGCGATATTGTCCAACATCTGCCGCTGGGTGAGCTCGCCGCGGTTGCTGCTGAGCACGGCCGGCAGCCGGTCGTACGCCGCGATCCCGTACAGGCCCGACGCGACCACGATCATCATCAGCGCGTAGGCAAGAGTATGGACGTTCCAGCCGAACAGAAAGCCGGTGTGCAGCGTGCCGATAACCACGAGGCTGAGGCCGAGATAGACGTGGGCACTGGTCCACGCCTTTAGCGACCAGCGTCCCGGTGTGATCGCGCGCTTGCGCAGCCCAAGCAGCGTTAACCACAGGATCAGCCCGACGCCGATCGTCCCGAGCAGATAACCGAACCACGTCCCGCCATTGGCGCGCGGTGTCTGGTCAACAAGGGCGTACGCAAGAATCGTAACGACCGATATCGTCAGCGCGATCTTTGCCCAGCGAAAATTGCGATGGCGGAGAAAGCCTTCGTGGAGCTGACCGCTGTCGATCGTCACGCGACCGCGCTGGGCGCGCCGCCAGTCGATCCGTTCGGAGCTCGCCACCGCCGTCAGCCCTCGGTGACGTGACGGTTGGCGACGCGCCCGAAAAACTCGGTCGAGACGCGGATCGCCGCGCCCGTCGGGCACGCGCGGACACAGCTCGCCCCACCCTTGATGCCGGCGCACATATCGCATTTGACCGCGCGCTTTGGCGGGACGATGCCGTCCTTGCGGTGCTTGTCGGCCCACTCGTGGCTTGGCTCGCCTGGCCCCGGTCCTGCCCCGAACAACAGCCAGCTGAGCAGCGGCGGCTTTTTCGGCGGCGCCTTGTCGAGGCGGATGACGCCATAGGGGCAGAAACGGACGCAGTTGCCGCAACCGATACAGCTATCGTCGATCCGGACCTCGCCATCGGGGCCGCGCGAGATCGCGTTGGGTGGGCATTCGCTCATACAATGCGGGTGTTCACAGTGGCGGCACGACGTCGGCACATGGAGATGCGCGAAGGTCTTGCCCGATTCGCGGTCGAGGCGGCTCAACCCGTCATGGGTGTCGGCGCACGCCTTTTCGCAATTGTCGCAGCCGATACACAGGGTTTCGTCGATCAGGAGGACGTCGGTCGCCTCGCCGAGGCCGTTGGCGACCATGAACCGCGCCGTCTCGGTATGCAGATCGACGATCGACCCGAAACTCTCCTTCTGTGCCGCGACGAAATCATTGATCTTCTGCCGCGACGCCATCGCCGCCTTCAACCGCGCCAAGACATCGGGCTTCTGTGCGAGCAGGGCGTGGAACGCTGGTCCGTCGATCTGGACGACCTCGGTCTTGACCGTCGCGCGCACCGTCGCCGAGCGGACGCCGCCGTTGACCACCGCCATTTCGCCGACGAACGACCCCGCCGTGACGTAAGACAGGAACACCGATTTGCCGCCGATGGTCTTGTCGACCGTGCAGCTGCCCGAGCGGATGACGAACAGGTCGGTTCCCGTCTCGCCCTCGGTGATCAGCGCCTCGCCCGCCTTGATCGTCTGCGTCGACAGGTTGGCGACGATGCCGGTCAGATCGGGCGGGGTAAGGCCCGGGCCGAACACCTGGAGCAACTGGCGCTCGGTCATCGCGCGGTCGATCACCGCCTTCGCCCCGGTAACCTGTGTCATCAGCTTGAGTGCGGTCGTTCGTTCCATCTCGACGAAAACACTGTCTTCGACCGTCCGCACCGCCGCGCCGCGTCGCTGGCCCGAAATCAGCCCGACCTCGCCGAAGAACTGGCCCGCCGGGATGAGGACGTTGCGCGCCGGATTGCCGGGATCGACCTCGACCGCCACCGCGCCCTGCACGATGAAATAAAGCGACGCCCCCGCCGCTGCCCGCGCGAATACCGTGTCGCCCTTGCGGACGACGCGAACCTCGGCATCGATCATATATTCGCGCATCTGCAGCGGCGACAGTTCGGCGAGGACGGGGACCCGGCTCTGGACGAACGCCAGCCACTCACCGACGTCGCGCCCGGCCCCAAGCGGAGCAAACTTCGCCGCGAGGATCGGTTCGTCGGCGGGCTTCAGCGCGGCATTGCCATTGACGAATTCGACGACGTCATAGCCCTGGTTCATGCAGTGCTTGATCAGCGGGTAGCCCGCGAGCGCCCCGATGCAAAAGATACCGGGCTGCGTCGTCTCGAATTGCGGACTGAGCGTCGGAAAGGCGTTACGCGCGGGCGACGCGAATTCGACGCCGAACGATTCGACCCATTTGCGCGGCGGGGCCGACCCCATCCGGGCGATGACCCGGTCGACCGGCACCCGCACCGGTCCGTTTGGCGTATCGGCGACAAGGCAGCCATCTTCAAACGCAGTCGTCGTCGTTTCGGTATAGGTCGTGATCCGCCCGGCGTCGCGCGCCGCCATCAGGTTCGACACATTGGCCGCTTTGGCAGCGGGAAAGCCCGGATCGCGGCCGATCAGGCTGACGATGTTTTTCTGTTCGGGGTCGGCGATCAGCCCGAGCGCGTTCTCGATCCCAGCGTCGCCGCCACCGATGACAACGATGTTTTCGTCAATATATTCAGCTGGATCGTCGAGCTGATATTGGACGCACGACGTGTCGCCGGGGACGCGGAGCAAGTTCGGATTGCCTTGCGTGCCGATCGCGAGGACGATCGTTTCGGCGGTGATGGTCTCGCCGGTTTGGAGCGTCAGGACGAAGGCGCCCTTCGTCCTGTCGATCTTCGTTACGTCGGCGTTAAGTTTGACGTTGACCGGCCTGGCGTCAGCATTCCACCGTTCGATCAGCACTTCGCGCGGGCCGGCCTCGAACCGCGCGTCGGAACGGAGGACAAGCTGGACCGGCGTCGCCATGATGTGCTTGCCGCGCTGGTATTTATAGATCGTGTCGGAGAGGTGGTCGGCCTTTTCGAGCAGGATATGCCCCAGACCGAGCTTGGCGGCGTGCGCCGCAGCGCTGAGCCCGGCGGGACCCGAGCCGATTATCGCAATACGGACCTTTTCCGCCACTCGTGAGCCCCCGACGACGACGCGCTCAAGATCGTCTGAAAAAGCGACGGTGAGTGCGCCTTTGCCGCTCTAGCCGACATAGTTTTGCAGCGCTATGTTCGAATTGGAAACCGCTAAGATTTTGAGGACCATGTCGGCCGAGATCGGACATTTCGCGCTTCTGCTTGCCCTGGCAGTTGCCGCCATCCAGTTCATCGTCCCGCTCGTCGGGGCGTCGCGCGGCGACCCGGCGCTGATGGCGTTCGGGCGGTCGGCCGCCGGGGTTCATGCGGCGCTGATCGTGCTGTCGTTCGTGTGCCTGATGGCGGCGTTCGCCACGCCGGACTTCTCGGTCGCGATCGTCGCCCAACACAGCCATTCGACCCAGCCGCTGATCTACCGGCTCGGCGCGACATGGGGCAATCACGAAGGATCGATGCTGCTATGGGTCCTGATCCTCGCGGTGTTCGGGGGGCTGATCGCCTTCACTGAAAACGGCATTCGCGAGACGTTGCGCGCGCGGGTGCTGGGTATTCAGGGCGGCATCGGCGCGCTGTTCCTCGCCTTCATCGTCTTCACCTCGAACCCGTTCAAGCGGCTATTGCCCGCGCCCCTCGAAGGCAGCGAGTTGAACCCGCTCCTTCAGGATCCCGGCCTCATTCTTCATCCACCGCTGTTGTACGTCGGCTATGTCGGCTTTTCGGTCGCGTTCGCGTTCGCTGCCGCCGCGCTGATCGAGGGGCGCGCCGACGCTCACTGGGCGCGCGCGGTGCGGCCGTGGGTACTGCTTGCGTGGACCGCGCTGACGGCGGGCATCGCGGCGGGGTCGCA
>JAYTXW010000302.1:0-8023 GCA_043742745.1 Sphingomonadaceae bacterium | reverse complement strand
CGGTGCGGTGTTTGCCGCCGTCCCCGACGACCGCTTCCGCCAGCTTGGCATCCGTTACCGGGCGAAGTTCGGCGGCGCGCCGTCGCGGCTCGCCAGCCTCGGGTATGACGCGGTCCTGCTGGCCAACAGCCTCGCTACCGGCTGGGTACCGGGGACACCGTTCCCACGTGCGGGGTTGACGGCGGCGAGCGGCTTTACCGGGGTCGACGGCTTCTTCCGCTTCGGCAGCAACGGCATTGCCGAGCGCGGGCTCGAGGTCGAACAGGTTCGCACCGGCGGATTCGCCGTCATTGCGGCGGCAAAGTCGGAGTAGATGGCCGCATTCGGAACAGATCGCCGCATACCTTGCGCGCGGAACGCGCCTTCGCCACCTGTCCGGTGGTGACATCCTGGGAGTCGGATGGACCATTTTGACGACGTCGATCAGCCGGGGATGCAGGCGCCGGTTGCGCCGATCCCGCAGGCGCGCGCCGAGGAGGCGGTTCGCGAACTGCTTCTCTGGGCTGGTGAGAACCCTGATCGCGAAGGGCTGGTTGATACGCCAGGCCGTGTCGCGCGCGCCTTCCGTGAGTATTTCCGCGGCTATCTTGAGGACCCCGGCGTCCACCTCGACCGGACATTCGGTGAGGTCGGCGGTTATGACAACATCGTCCTGCTCCGCGACATCCCTTTCCAGTCGCACTGCGAACACCATATGGCCCCGATCATCGGCAAGGCGCATATCGCCTATCTGCCGCGCGACCGTGTCGTCGGTATTTCAAAACTCGCGCGCGTCCTCCACGGCTATGCCCGGCGGTTGCAGGTGCAGGAGCGGCTAACTGCCGAAGTCGCCGACTGTATCCAGCGTCACCTCGACCCGGTCGGTGTCGCCGTCGTCATCGAGGCGACCCACGCCTGCATGAGCGCGCGCGGCGTGATGACGACTGGCGTATCGATGACGACGAGCCGGATGCTTGGGGTGTTCCGCGACGACGACCGCAGCCGCAAGGAAGTGCTGGCGCTGATGGGGTTGGGGTAGGCACCGCGCAGTCAGAACTGCTCCGCCGCCCGCGCATCCCGCCCGAGACGATGCAGGAGTGGTGGCGCACTTATCGTGGGACGAACCTGCAGCCGGTGCCGCATCCGCGTGACACCATCGCACGGCTGACGTAGGTAGAAGGCACAACGATCTGCCAAGGGGGCTGTGATGGGCGCGATACTTGCTAACCGGACATATGCGATCGCGCTGGCGACGCTCCTCGCGGTGTTCGTCATCGCCGGGTATCACGGCGGCGTGATGGATGCGGCGTGGACGATTGCGTTCGTCGTATTCCTCCACGTCCTGTCGGGAATCGTTTGGATCG
The DNA here is from genome assembly GCA_043742745.1 of Sphingomonadaceae bacterium. Taxonomy (GTDB): domain Bacteria; phylum Pseudomonadota; class Alphaproteobacteria; order Sphingomonadales; family Sphingomonadaceae; genus Polymorphobacter_B. Next base: position 6,680 of record JAYTXW010000302.1, on the reverse strand, counting down.
GCCTGCTGTATTACTTCAACCTCGTCCAGATTCCGACGATGCCCAAGGTCCCCGCCGAGCTAAAGGGCGGCGTGTCGAAGTTCATCGCTCCCGAGGCGCTGCTCTGGTTCCGCTGGGGCGCGGTTGCAACGCTGATCACCGGGCTGGTCGCGGCTTACCTCAAGGGCTACGCCCATCAGGCGTTCACCTTCCAGCCGGGATGGCGCGTCATCGGCACCGGTATGTACCTTGCCATCATCATGGCGGCGAATGTGTGGTTCATCATCTGGCCGAACCAGAAGCGCGCCCTCGGATTGGTCCCCGCCGACGATGCGACCAAGGCGTCGAGCGCGCGGGTCGCGATGCTCGCATCGCGGACCAATTTCGTCCTGTCGTTCCCGATGCTCTATTGCATGGTGACGCAGCTGTATCTCGGCGGCGCGGGCAACGGCTGAATTACTCGGCGGCCTCGCGCATCGGTTCAGGGGCGGCGACTGCCGTCGACGCGGCCTTGGTGAAGCGCAGCTCGCCGTCGTCGACCTTGCCGAAGCGTAGTTCCATCGTATCGAGCGCGTAATTGGCGGTCACTTTCCACGGACTGCGGTTGCCCGATTTCGGCATCGCCCCGGCATTGCGCTGGACGTAGCCCGACGTCAGGTCGAACGCGAGGCGTTCGGGAACGATGTCGGGTCCGGGCACCGGCGTTGCGATCTGGGTGCGGCTAGACTTCATATGGTTGAGGATGCGACCGACATAGCCGGCAATCAGGTCCGATCGCAGTGTCCATGAGGCGTTGACGTAACCCAGCGACAGCGCAAGGTTCGGCACGCCCGAGAACATCATCCCCTTATACGCGATACAGTCGCCCGGCGTGATCGCGGCGCCGTCGACCGTTACGCGCATCCCGCCCAGCGCAATCAGCTTGAGCCCCGTCGCGGTGACGATGATGTCGGCGGGCAGTTCGGTCCCCGACGCGAGGCGGATGCCGGTCGGGGTGAAGCGGTCGATCTGATCGGTCACGACCGACGCCGTCCCGGCCCGGATCGCGCTAAACAGATCGGCGTCGGGGACGAGGCACAACCGCTGGTCCCACGGGGCATAGCGCGGCGTGAAGTGCTTGGCGACGTCGTAATCGGGGCCGAGTTCCTGCCGCACCGCGTCGATCAAAAGGCCGCTGACCTTGGCCGGCTTCGTCCGCGAGACATGGTAGAAATACATCCCCCAGCCAAGGTTCTTCAGCCGGATCAGATTATACGCGAGCTTCGCGGGCAAATATTTACGCAGGCGGTCGGCGACGGCGTCGTTGCCCGGGCGGCTGATAACATAAGTCGGCGACCGCTGGAGCATCGTCACCGACGCGGCGGTCTTCGCCATCTCCGGAACGAGCGTCACTGCCGTGGCACCGCTGCCGATGACGACAACTTTTTTGCCCGTGTAGTCGAGGTCGGCGGGCCAGAACTGCGGGTGGACGATGCGGCCGGCGAAGTCACCTTCACCCGTGAATTCGGGGTGGTGCCCCTCGTCATAGCTGTAATAGCCGCTGCACATATACAGGAAGCTGCACGTCAGCGTTGCGGTGGTGCCGTCGCTGCATGTCGCGGTCACTGTCCATCGTGCGTCGGCCGATGACCAGATGGCGGCGGTGACCTTGTGACCATGGCGGATGTGCCGATCGACGTCGTTCTCGGTTGCGGTTTCGCGGACGTAAGACAGGATCGACGGTCCGTCGGCGATCGCCTTCGCCGCCGTCCATGGTTTGAACTTATAGCCAAGCGTGAACATGTCGCTGTCCGACCGGATGCCCGGATAGCGGAACAGGTCCCACGTCCCGCCGATCGCGTCGCGGCCCTCAAGGATCGTAAAGCTGCGCTCGGGGCAGTCTTTTTGCAGATGGACCGCAGCACCAATGCCCGATAGGCCGGCTCCCACGATGATTACGTCGAAATGGTCGGTCATTGCCGCGGCTCCACCAAGGTTACGTCTACGTAAACCGGTTAGCCGACGAATCCTACTCCACAAACTGATCGCGGCGACCTGCGACAAATTAGGATCCTCACAATGGCGTGAGGCACCCTCGTCACCGCGCTCGGCGCGGCATCGCGCGGCGCGTTCCAAGGTGCTAATATCACAAAAATAATTGAGGATTTGCGATGACCGATCCGCTGTATCCGGTAACCGACGCGGCGCGTGCCGGAACCCGCGTCGACACCGCCACCGCCGTCGCCCTGCGTGCCGCCGCGCACACCGACCCCGACACCTTCTGGCGCGGGCAGGTCGGGCGGCTGGACTGGGTGACACCGCCGACCGTGATGGGCAACTGGTCGTTCGATCCGGTCGACATCCGCTGGTTCGAGGACGGTGTTCTCAACGCCAGCACCAACTGCCTCGACCGGCATGACCCGGCCAAGCTCGCCATCGTGTGGGAGGCCGACGACCCCGCGACGCCGCCGCGCCGCGTCACCTATGGCGACCTGCTCGCCGAGACGTGCCGGATGGCGAACGTCCTGACCGGGCTCGGGGTCACGCGCGGCGACCGCGTGACGATCTATCTACCGATGATCCCTGAGGCAGCGGTGGCGATGCTCGCCTGCGCCCGCATCGGCGCGGTCCATTCGGTCGTCTTCGCCGGCTTCTCGCCCGAAGCGATCGCCGGGCGGATCGTCGATGCCGGGTCGAAGGTCGTGATCACCGCCGACGCGGGGCATCGCGGCGGCAAGCCACTGCCGTTGAAGGCCGCCGTCGACGCCGCCTGCGCGATCGCGGGCATCGTCGAAACCGTCGTCGTCGTCCGCCACGGCGGCGGCGACATCCCGATGGCAGCGGGACGCGATCACTGGTGGCACGAGCGGCGCGCCGCCGTCGCCGACACCTGCGCTCCCGCCGCAATGGGGGCCGAGGACCCACTGTTCCTGCTGTACACGTCGGGGTCGACCGGCAAGCCGAAGGGCGTCGTCCACACCACGGGCGGCTATCTGCTGTGGGCGAACCTCACCTTCGACCTCGTCTTCGACTCGCGCCCGAATGAGCTGTTCTGGTGCACCGCCGACGTCGGCTGGGTCACTGGCCACAGCTACGGCGTCTACGGTCCACTATCGGTCGGGGCGACGGTCCTCATGTTCGAGGGCATCCCGACCTTCCCCGCGTCGGACCGTTTCTGGGCGGTGATCGCGCGGCACCGTGTCAACGTCTTCTACACCGCCCCGACCGCGCTGCGCGCGCTGATGCGCGACGGCGACGCCCCGGTCCTCGCCCACGACCTGTCGAGTCTGCGCCTGCTGGGCAGCGTCGGCGAGCCGATCAACCCCGAGGCGTGGGGCTGGTATCACCGCGTCGTCGGCAAGAGCGCGCTGCCGATCGTCGATACGTGGTGGCAGACGGAAACCGGCGGGGTCCTCATCTCGCCGCTGCCGGGCGCGACCGACCTCAAGCCGGGGTCGGCGACGCTGCCGCTGCCCGGCGTCGAGCCCGCGCTCGTCGACGCCGAGGGGGCCTTCGTCGCGCCGGTGGCGGGCGAAGCGACGAGTGGCAACCTCGTCCTCACCCGCAGTTGGCCGGGACAGGCGCGCACCCTGTTCGGCGACCACGCGCGCTTCGCCGAAACCTACTTCAGCACCTACAAGGGCGTCTATTTCACCGGCGACGGCGCGCGGCGCGATGCCGATGGCTACTGGTGGATCACCGGCCGCGTCGACGATGTCATCAACGTCAGCGGCCACCGCATGGGAACCGCCGAGGTCGAAAGCGCGCTCGTCGCTCACGAACACGTCGCCGAGGCTGCCGTCGTCGGCTTCCCCCACGATATCAAGGGTCAAGGCATCTACGCCTATGTCACCTTGAACGCCGGAGTCGCCGAAACCGATGCTCTCCTCGCCGAGCTGAAGGCGAGCGTCCGCCGCATCATCGGCCCGATCGCCACCCCCGACCACCTCCACCTGACCCCGGCGCTACCCAAGACGCGGAGCGGCAAGATCATGCGCCGCATCCTCCGTAAGATCGCGGAGAACGACTTCGGTGTGTTAGGCGACACGTCGACATTGGCGGACCCGAGCGTGATTGACCAACTGATCGCGGGGCGGATGAACCGGTGAGTGGCATTACGGATTGCGAAAAGTAACGCCGATCTGTATGTACAGTGCCGTATGGATGGATGAGCCGTGAGGTTCGAATGGGACGAAGCAAAGGCAGCGCTCAACGTCCGCAAACACGGTGTCGCATTCGAAGTCGCGGCGCGCGTGTGGAACGATCCCCGCCATCTTGTCGTGTTCGATCGTGTCGAATGCGGCGAGGAGCGGTGGCACGCGATCGGTCTGGTGCGCGGGGTCGTGATCCTGACCGTCGTCCACGCGCTGCCCGCCGACGACGACGCGATCCGGATCATCAGCGCCCGCAAGGCGACGCCGACAGAAAGGATACGATATGATACCGACAATGACTGAAGCCGAAATTGCCAACCAACTCGACCGGCTGGCGGCAATGTCCGATGACGCGATCGATCTCGCCGACATCCCCGAGATTCCCGTGGAGAATTGGGCATCGGCGCGACGCGGGCTGTATCGTCACGTCAAACAGCCGGTAACGCTGCGCCTCGACGCCGATGTCGTGCGCTGGTTCAAGGATCGCGCGCGCGCCGGGGGCTATCAGACCGAGATCAATCGAGTCCTGCGCCACCACGCGATGGACCCGTCGCGGCGATCGATCGATCGGTGACCGACCTCCTCTGGCAGGGCAAATACATCGAGGTCCATCGCACGGGCACGTGGGAGTTCGTTCGGCGCGTCGGGGCGATGGGGGCAGCGGTCATTCTGGCGACGACCGACGCGGGGGAGATCGTGTTGGTGGAACAGTTTCGGCGCGCGTTGGGGCGACCGACGATCGAGTTGCCGGCGGGGCTGATCGGCGACGACGGCGACTTCGACGCTGCCGCCGCCGCCGCGCGCGAACTCGCCGAGGAGACGGGCTTTGTTGCCGCGCACTGGACCCACCTCGGCGATTTCGCGACCTCGCCAGGGATGTCGGCGGAGATGTTCACGTTGTTCCGCGCCTCCGGTCTCGCGCGGACCGGGCCGGGCGGCGGGGTCGATAGCGAGTACATAACCGTCCACGTCGTGCCCCTGAACGGTCTCGGCGCGTGGCTCGATGCGGCGCGGGGGCGTGGGTGCGTGATCGATTCGCGACTGCTGGTGGGGCTGCCGCTCGTCTGAAAACGCTGTCCTACAGGCGTGCAATATGCTACTTTAGTTACATGATAACGGCGCCCCGCTCCCGTTCAATTCGCGCTACTGGCGCCGGTCGAGACGGGGCGAGAGAAAAGAAAATATCCCGCGGGCGTGACCTTAGTGTGGACTTAGCGCGGTTGGCTCGTCAGATCCGCTGACTAACCGATATGGCGACGCGGCACCCGGCGCGGATAATGGCGCTCATCAGCGGGAAGCCGGTCCCGCCCATCTCGGCGGCAGTGTCGCGGTGCTCGACCTCGTCGGCCTGGAAGTCGGCGATATGGCCGCTCAACTCGGGATCGGTGTCGCCAAGTGCGTCGCGCTGAAGCTGGTAATGGCGGTCGATCTCGGTCTCAACCGCGACGGTGCACGCCATCGCTGCGTTGGGGCCGAGAAGCGCGGTGCCGACGCCGAGTGCATAACCGGCAATGTGCCACAGCGGGTGGAGAAGCGTCGGACGCACCTGCCGCCGCGTTAGCAGGTCGTCGAACACCGCGAGGTGGCGTGCTTCCTGCGCGCGCATCCGCCCGATCGCCGGGGCAACCGGACCGCGCCCGCCCATCACTGCGAGCTGGCCGGCGTAGATTCGCGCCGCGCCATACTCACCGGCGTGGTCGACGCGGATCATCTGGTCGATCTGTTCAGCCACAGCGCCGTTGCTCCGATAAAGGTTGATACAAAGCCGTTATACCCCGCCATCGAAACCCCGAACAGCGTCCACGCCGCCGCATCGCAGCGGATCATCGGCGCGGCGAGCGCAGCGGCGATGTTGGTCGCATCGAACGCGGCGCCGGTACACGCCTGCGGCCCCGCCCACCAATGGTACTCGACCCCGGCGTGGAAGAAGCCGAGCGCCCCCGATACTAGCACGGCGACGGCGGCGAGGCCGACCAGCGCACCACGGCCGCCCGACGCCCACGCGACCAGCCCGATGACGAGCGCGGCGACGTGCGGCCAGCGTTGCCACAGGCACATCTCGCACGGCGCAAGGTGACCGAGATACTGGAACGCGAGCGCCCCGAAGAGGAGCGCCGCGCTGCCGGTCAGGACGAGAGCGTTGGCCTTAGAGGACATAGCGGTAGACCAGATAGGCGGCGATCAGCGCGATCGAGACGAGCGCGACGCGGTGGAAGTGGGCTTCGATGAACGCCTCGGCGACGGTACCGAAACGCTTGAGGAGAAGCGCGACGATGATGAACCGCCCGCCGCGCCCGACGAGCGACGCGAGCACGGCACCGCCGACGCCAAGGTGAACACTGCCCGCCGCAACGCCTGCTGGCATTGGCGCGAGCAGGAAGGCGAGCGGCCACAGCAGGACGTTACGCGCAAGGTCGACCCGAAAGGCATCGAACTCGGCCTTTTTGTGGAGGAAGGTCAGCAACGGATCGGCGACGGCGGCGAACAGCGCCGACCCGATATAGTAAGCGACGAACGCCCCAATCGCCGCGGCGACAAGTCCGATGACGCCGTAACGCAGCGCGCGTT
>JAYTXW010000301.1:0-9776 GCA_043742745.1 Sphingomonadaceae bacterium | reverse complement strand
CTAACGACGCTGCAACAGCAAACATTCCGTAGAAGCCAATGAATCCGGGGTAGCCGAGGTCGAGCAAAGTGTTCAAATAATAATTGTCGACTGTGATCTGACCACTCGGTGAGGTGAAGCCGAGCACGTTCGCCCCCTGGTTGATTCCGTGTCCAATGGGATGGGTGGCGATCTTTGGGATCGCCATGTCGCGCTGCATCGTCCGCGCCTCGTCGCTCGATGCTTGCGCCCCGCCGCCGAGCACGCGCAGCGTCAGCGTATGGCTGCTGAAGATCACGCCGAGCAGCGCCAGTGCCATGACCGGGGCACCGATCAATAGCGTCGGCCCCAAAATCGACGTCGCGTTCGCGCGCCACTGGCGATACGCCCAAACCGGAACATAGGTGCCGATGGCGATCAGCGTCCCGATCAGCCCCAGCCGCGACTGGGTGATGACGATCGCCGCCAACACGATCAGCCATAGCCCCGCCATGCTCGCACGCAGCAGGATCGAGCGCCCGGTCAGCAGCCAATGGATGATGAACGGCGTGCAGATCGTCAGGAATTCGGAGAAGACGAGGCTGTTCACATACGGTCCGCGCACGCGGTACAGACCGTCATCGGAGCGCGCTTGGCTGCCGAGAATTTGGGCGAGAGCCGTGTCGTCAATCCGCATGAAACTCGGAATACTGTGCGCCCACGGGGGATACCCAAGGCGCAATTCAATGAAACCGTCGATTGATGAGGCAAGAGCGAGAACTAATGTGAGACCTATCGTCCATGTTGCCCAGCCCCGCCGAGCGAAGATTAGACAACCGATAAAAAACATCTGTGCCATTCGCAGGTCGGTATCGATAAGCCCCTTAATCGAATCACTGATTGCGGTAGAAAAAGGCAAGCTGATTACCATCGACACTTGCCATATTATAAATGCAGTCCAAAGTAGAGTTGACGACCTAGCCACTGTAACAAGGTGTCTTCGTAATAACGATGAAGTTGATATACTATATAGAAATAGAAATGTAACGACGAAGACCGCAAGGCGTGTTGGTGTCACCCACGGCAGTCCGGGTAACACTACTGCGATATAGCTCGGCCAAGCGAGCATTAGAAAAACAGTAACGCAAAAACTTCGCTCGATCGCGCCGAGCGGAAAAACCCGGCGATCAGGCATCATCCACAGGACGATCAGCAGGCAGACCGCAATCGGGACGATCATGATGATCAGAAAGTCGAGCGGCAGCGCGACGGCGGCAAAGCCATAAATGGCCGCCGCCAGCAGTTGCAGCGCGATGACCGCCGCGCGCCGCCGCGCCGACGGCGCTACCGGCGCGCGGATATATTGCGGCATCACGAACGGGGGCGCAGAAGATTGGGCCATCGTCCGCGTATAGCCGGGGACGGCACGGGTGCGAAAGCAGGAAGTAGCTGCTGGTTGGCGGGCATCGCGCGATCGGATATGATCGCCGCTGCAGGAGATGCACGATGTCGATGCGGCTGGCGGCGATGATCGTCGCGATGATGGCCCTTGAGGCGATGGCGACGCCGGGAGCGGCCGAGGCCGTCGTCACCCCGACCACCTTTGCCGATGCGTTGATGGCTGCCAAGGCAGGCGACACGCTGCGCCTCGCGCCGGGCAGCTATGACCGGGTGTCGGTCCGCGACCGCCACTGGTCGCCGCCGGTCACGATCGCCGCCGCCGCCGCGCGGTTGAGCAGCATCCGCCTCGACAATGTTTCCGGCGTCACCTGGCGCGGCGGCGATTTCGAAGGCGGCGACACGATTCCCGACGGCATCAAGGTCGAACAGGGCGATCACATCGTCGTCGATGGCGCGGCGTTCCACCATTATACCAGCGTCGGCATCATCCTTGGGCGCGTTACCGATGCCCGGTTGAGCAACAACGTCTTCACCGATTCAGGCTCCGACGGCATCGACATCGCCCTGTCGCAGCGCGTCGTCGCCGACCATAACCGCTGCACCGATTTCCACCCGACCCCCGGCGCGCACCCCGACTGTATCCAGCTGTGGTCAAAGCCGAATTTCGCACCTGTCGCCGACATCGACATCACCAACAATGTCGCGATCGGCGAAATGCAGGGCTTCACCGCGTTCGACGGCCCTTACGACCGGATCACCTTCGAGCATAATTTCGCGCGCGTCGCGACATACCACGGCATCACCGTGACCGATTGCCGACATTGCCTCGTACGGCACAACCGCGTCGAGTCGATGGCCAACGCCGGCCATCCCGAGGTCCGGGCATGGGTCAAGGTCGTGGGCGGCGAGGATGTCATCAACTGCGATAACCGGGCGAAGGATTTCCCCGACCTGCCCGGGCGCAAACGCTGCCGCCGCGGGACGTGAGGGTCGCCACCTTAGTGTCGCGGGACGCGACCGCCGACGCTCAACGGAAGTTGTCGGCGTACGCCTGCAGCTTGAGCGGGCTCGGCCCTAGCCGGACGATCTCGTACTCGATGCCCGCCGCCGTCGCATAGGCGACCGCCGCGTCGAGGTCGTCGAACGTCAGCCGCACCTGCCCCGCCATGTCGCCCGACCCGGTCCAGCCGGTCAGCGGATCGAGATGCTTCGCCTCCGCCGGCTCGAAATCGAGCAGCCAGCGCCCGACGCGCGCGCGGCCCGACTGCATCGAACTTTTCGGCTGCTGGTGGATACGTGCCGTCACCTCAGAACGTCCGTGAAATGGCGAATTCAACCGCCTCGAGCAGGGCGGCGCGCGCGCGGTTCGCCGGGAAGCCCGCGAGGGCATCGGCCGCGCGCGCGCCGTAGTGGCGGGCGCGGGCGAGCGTGTCGGTGACCGCGCCGGTCGCATCGAGCAGCCGCCGGGCGTGCGCCAGCTCATCGCTACCGGCGGCGTGACCCAGCATCGCATCGCGCCAGAAACGCCGGTCGGCGTCGTTGCCGCGCGCGAAGGCGAGGATGACCGGCAACGTGACCTTGCCGTCGCGGAAGTCGTCGCCCGCGTCCTTGCCCATCGTCGCGGCGTCGCCGACATAATCGATCGCGTCGTCGACGAGCTGGAACGCGATGCCGAGGTTGCGGCCATAGGCTTCGAGGCTCGCTTCGACCGGCGGGGTCCGTTCGGCGACGACGGCGGCGATCTGGCACGCGGCGGCGAACAGTACGGCGGTCTTGGCGGTGATGATTTCGAGGTAGCGGTCCTCGGTCGTGTCGACGTTGCGCTGCGCGGTGAGCTGCGCAACCTCGCCCTCGGCGATGACCGCCGACGCCCCCGACAGGATGCGCAGGACGCGAAGCGAGCCGTCCTCGACCATCAGTTCGAAGGCGCGGCTGAACAGGAAATCGCCGACGAGAACGCTCGCGGGGTTGCCCCAGATGTTGTTCGCCGTCGACTTGCCGCGGCGCAGGTCCGATCCGTCGACGACATCGTCGTGGAGCAACGTCGCGGTGTGGATGAACTCGACCGCCGCTGCGAGCCGATAGTGGCGCTGCCCGCCGTAATCGAGCAGCCGCGCGCACGCGAGCGTCAGCATCGGGCGCAGGCGCTTGCCGCCGCCCGCGATCAGGTGACCGGCAAGTTCGGGGATCAGCGCGACCGGCGACTGCATCCGGTCGAGGATGACATGGTTGACCGCGCCGAGGTCAGGACCGCACAGGTCGAGCAGGGGGCCGAGCGACGCGCCGGGCGTGGCGCGGGGGCGCAGGGGCAGGATCGTCGCCGACATGACGCCCGCTATACGGCGCTGCAGCATCGTGACAAGCCCGGTGCTTGCGCGGGCGACGTTCGGTCGCGACAATGGTGTGCAAAGGGGACGCGCATGATCGACGCCACGTTGCGGGAATATCGCGAGAGCATCGACAATATCGACGCCGCGCTCGTCTTCCTCCTCGCCGAACGGTTCAAGACGACGCAAAAGGTCGGGGCGTACAAAGCGACGACCGGCCTCGCCCCCGCCGACCCGACGCGCGAGGCGGCGCAGATCGCCCGGCTGCGGTCGCTCGCGACGCAAGCCAACCTCGACCCCGAATTCAGCGAGAAATTCCTCCGCTTCATCATCGATGAAGTCATTCGCCACCACGTCGCGGCGGCGACATAGGCGGGCGTCGCGGCGGCGACATAGACAGGCGTCGCGGCGGCAGGATAGCGACTACCCCGCCGCCGGGAGCGTCAGCGTTACCATCAGGCCGCCCAGGTCCTCGCTCGCGCCCAGCGCCACCGAGCCGCCATAGATTTCGGCAACGTCGCGGACGATTGCCAGCCCCAGCCCGGTCCCCGGCTTGCCGGTGTCGAGCCGTGCGCCGCGTTCGAACAATGTGTCGCGGTGCGCGGCCGGAATGCCGGGGCCGTCATCCTCGATGGTGAAGACGACGGTTCCGGGTGCGCGGGCGACGGTGGCGAACACCCGCCCGCCGCCGTGGACAGCGGCGTTGTCGAGCAGGTTGCCAAGCATTTCTTCAAGGTCCTGCCGTTCACCGCGGAATACCGCGTCGTGAACCCCGTCGATGTCGATGACGACGTCGCGCGCTGTGTGCAGCCGCGTCAGGGTGCGGACCAGCCCCGCCAGCGCTGGCCACACCTCGGCGCGCGCGGTACTCGCCGTCCGCCGTCCGGCCGCGCGCGCCCGCGCCAGTTGGTGGTCGACGTGCCGCTGCATGATCGCGGTCTGTGATACGACCAGCGCGGCGAGGTCGGGGGCTCCGGCGTGCGCCGCCCCGACCAACACGCTCATCGGCGTCTTCAACGCATGGGCGAGGTTCCCTGCGTGGAGCCGGGCGGCCTCTGCCTGCGCCGCATTATCGTCGAGCAATTCGTTCAGTTCGGCGACCATCGGTCCGATCTCGGGCGGGAACGCCCCCGTCACTCGTGTCGCCGCCCCCGACCGGATCGTCGTGATCGCGCGCCCGACCCGTCGCAGCGGCCACAGGCCATAGGTCGATTGCAACGCCGCGAGAACCAGCAGCCCCAGCCCGAGCAGCCCGAGCGACCACCACAGCGTTGCGCGCAATACCGCCACCTGGCGGTCGAGGTCACGGCTGACCTGCGCCACCTGGAAATGAAACAGCGTCTTGGCCCCCGGCAGCACGGCGTCGCGCTCGACGATCCGCAGCGGCTCGTCGTGGAACGTCGTCGTGTCGTAGAAACACCCGGCGCTGCAATTCTGCTCGGCCTTCCACGGCAGCGCCCGGTCCCACAGCGACCGCGACCGGAACGGCTCGGCCCCGGCGACCGACACCTGCCAGTACAGCCCCGAATATGGCTCGAGAAACCGCTGGTCGGACAACGGGCGGCTCGACCGCGCCTCGCCGTTCGGCCCGATCTCGGCGGTCGCGATCAGCGCCGTCGCCGCATAGTTGAGCTGATCGTCGAAATTGCGCCGGATCGCGCTCGCCAGCACATCGTCGAGCGCGAATCCGCCCAGCACCAACAGCGGCACGATCCACGCCGCCGCCAACCCGATCATCCGCAGCGTCAGCGACCCGCGCGCAAAGACGGTCCCGCGGTAGCGGGGGGTGGGGGTCATTCGTTCTGCTCCCTCCCCTCACCGGGCCGCTTGGCGCGGTAGAGCGGGGAGGGGCGGGGTGGAGGGAGGCAACAGCTGCCGTCGTCAAGGCCCCCCACCCCAACCCTCCCTGCTCTCCGTTCGCTGCACTCTCGGGGGGGGAGGGAGCCGTTTCCGCTACGCCGCATTGTCCTCCAAACTATACCCCAGCCCGCGCGTCGTCGAAATAATGTCGGCCCCCAGCTTTTTGCGGATGCGGGTGATGAACACCTCGATCGTGTTCGAATCGCGGTCGAAATCCTGGTCGTAGATATGTTCGATTAGCTCGGTTCGGCTGACCATCTTGCCCTTGTTATGCATCAGGTAGCTGAGCAGCTTGAACTCCTGCGCGGTCATCTTGACGGGGTTGCCCGCGAGCGTCACGCGGCCCGAGCGCGTGTCGAGGCGGACCTCGCCCGCCGTCAGTTCCGAACTCGCATTGCCACTCGCGCGCCGGATGAGGGCGCGGAGGCGGGCGATCAGTTCCTCGGTCTGGAATGGCTTGGCGAGATAATCGTCGGCTCCAGCGTCCAACCCGGCGACCTTGTCCGACCAGCTGTCGCGCGCGGTCAACAGCAGCACCGGGGTCGTCCGCCCCTCCTTGCGCCAGCGGTCGAGCACCGTCAGCCCGTCAATTTCGGGCAGGCCGAGGTCGAGGATGACGGCGTCATACGCCTCAGTCGACCCAAGATAATGGCCGTCTTCGCCGTCGGCGGCGTGGTCGACGGCATAGCCGGCGTCTTCGAGCGCGGCCTTGAGCTGCTTTGCGAGCGTCGGCTCGTCCTCGACGATCAGGACCCGCATATCAGAAACTCCTCCCCAGGATGCGCCCGGTGCGGGCATCGACGTCGACATTGCGGACGGCCTTACCGTCCATGTAGCGCAGCCGGTACAGCATTTGTCCGGCATCGAACTCGCTGCCGATGAATTTCCCCGCAACGTGCGGCGAGACAGCCGCTAGAATATCGCCAAGCTGCATGATCTGGCCTTCTTTGGCGAGACGATAGGCATTGTCCTGCTCGCGCTGGGCGGCGGCGGGCGGGACGGCGGCGATCAACGCCAGCACAAGCGCGACAGAACGGAACATCGAATGCCTTTGAATCATGACCCGATGTCGCATAGCGGCGGCGCACTGAACAGGTCGTGAATTCAGGCAAGGAGCGGGTAGTCAGGATGCCGCGACCCAATCGCAGGGGTGACGCCGCCCGATCGCTCGCCTAAACGCCCCCAATGGCAGCCCCCGTCCTCGGTCTCGAAAACATCGGTCTCGTTCAGGGGAGCGGCTGGCTCCTGCGCGGCCTCGACCTCGCCGTCGGCGAACGCGACCGCCTCGCGCTCGTCGGGCGCAACGGCGCGGGCAAGACGACGCTGCTCAAGATCCTCGCCGGACGGACCGAGATCGACGAGGGGCGGCGCACGATCCGCCCCGGCGCTCGCGTCGTCCTGCTCGATCAGGACCCACCGGTCGCCGGGTTCGCCACATTGCGCGACTTTGCGCTGGCCGGTGACGATGCGCCGGAGGAATACGTCGTCGAGGGGATTGCCGATCAGCTTGGTATCGACCTCGACCGCCCTGGATCGACCGCGAGCGGGGGCGAAAAACGCCGCGCCGCGATCGCCCGCGCGCTGGCGCAGGAACCCGAGGTGCTCCTCCTCGATGAGCCGACCAACCACCTCGACATCGCCGCGATCGAGTGGCTTGAAACCTGGCTCCAGCGTTTCCGGGGGGCGTTCGTTGCGATCAGCCACGACCGGATGTTCCTGTCGCGGCTGACCAAATCATCGCTGTGGCTCGACCGGGGGACGGTGCGGCGCGCCGAGATCGGCTTTGGCGGGTTCGAAGCGTGGACCGAGGCGGTCGCCGCCGAGGAAGCCAAGACCGCTGATAAGCTCGACAACCAGCTCCGCGCCGAACTCCACTGGCTCCAGCGTGGGGTAACGGCACGGCGCAAGCGCAATCAGGGGCGGCTGTCGAAGCTCGGCGAGATGCGCGAACTGCGGAAGTCGATGACCGGCCCGGTCGGCGTCGCCAAGCTCGCGACCGTTACCGACGACGCCAAGACCAAGGTCGTCATCGACGCCGAGCACGTCACCAAGACCTTCGGCGAGCGGACGCTGATCAAGGATTTGTCTCTGCGCGTCCAGCGCGGCGACCGGATTGGCGTCATCGGCCCGAACGGGACCGGCAAGACGACGCTTCTCCGTCTGCTGACCGGCGAGATCGCCCCCGACAGCGGGCGCATCCGCCGCGCCAAAACGATCGAGGCGATCCTGATCGACCAGAAGCGCGCGCGCCTCGTACCCGGCCAGACGGTCCGCGAGATCATCGCCGACGGCGGCGACTGGGTCGATGTCGGCGGCGTCCGCAAGCACGTCGCGGGCTATCTCAAGGACTTTCTGTTCGACCCCAATGTCCTCGACGCCAAGATCGAAACTTTCTCGGGCGGGGAGCAATCGCGGCTGTTGCTGGCGCGCGAATTCGCCTGCGTGTCGAATCTGCTCATCCTCGACGAGCCGACCAACGACCTCGACCTCGAGACGCTCGACCTGTTGCAGGAGGTCATCGCCGATTATGCCGGAACCGTCCTCATCGTCAGCCACGACCGCGATTTCCTCGACCGGACCGTGACCGCCGTTGTCGCGCTCGACGGCTCGGGCAAAGCTGACGTTGTTGCGGGAGGCTACAGCGACTGGGAGGCCAAGCGCGATCAGACCGCGCTCACCGCCCGCTCCCCGGCGGCGCAGGCGAAGGCGGCGGCGTCAAAACCCCGCAAGACGGTCAAGCTGACGTATATCGAGCAGCGCGAGCTCGATACCTTGCCCGCGCAAGTCGATGCGCTCGGCAAGGCGATCGCGGCGCACGAGGCGGCGCTCGCCGACCCGGCGCTCTACGCCCGCGACCCGGCGAAGTTCGCCCGCATCAACGCCGACGCCGACGTCGCCCGCGCCAAGCAGGCCGCCGCCGAAGAACGCTGGCTCGCGCTGGCGGCCAAGGTGGAGGCAATGGCATGATCTACATTGTCGACAATGCGACACCGATCCTGATCGCGACCCTCGCCGCGCTCGCCGTCGGCCTCGCGTTCTACCCGTCGCTACGGTCGGTTCGTGGGTCACTCACGGTATTCATCGCCGAATTCTGGTTCGCTGCGATCCTTGCCGGGGCGCTCATCCTTGCTCCGACGAAGGCCAATCCGTGGGTCATGGCGATCGGCACGGCGGTCGTCATCTGGGCTGGGTTCGTCCTGCCTGCGCTCGTCGTGACGTTGCGTGGCCGCGGGGTTGGCACGGGCGGGACCGTACGCGACGCGGGACATTGGCTGGTGGTGATGGTGATCGAGGCTGTCGTCCTCCACGCCATTGGATTGACCCCACCGCCCGCCTAATGATCCCACGCCGTCAGGCGCGCGCGGACCTTGGCGAGGGCGACCTTCTTGATCTGGCACACCCGCGCCGCGCCGACATTGAGCGTCGCGCCGATCTCCTCAAGATTGAGTTCCTCGACATAATAGAGTTGCAGAACAAGGGCCTCACGCGACGGCAGATCGGCGATCGCAGCGCTGACGGCGGTGCGCAGGCCAATCTGGGCGAGGGTATCGAACGCATTCGGGCCGCTGTCGGCGAACCAGTCGCTATGATCCGAATAGACGTCGTCGATCGATTCGTGGCGCGCGGCATGGGTTGTTTCGGCAGCGGTGCGGTATGCTTCGAGGGTCAGGTCGAGCCGGTCGGCCATCTCGGCATCGGTCGCCGCGCGCCCCAGGCTGCCCTCGAGCGCGGCGCGCACCGCCCCGAACTCGCGCCGCCGCCGGATGGCCGACCGCGCCATTGTCGCCGAGCGGCGAAGCGCGTCGATCATCCCGCCGCGCACCCGCAATGTTGCATAGGTCGCGAAGCTCGCCTCGCCGCGATCCTCGAAAGCGCGCGCTGCTTCAATCATCGAGACCGTCCCGATCTGGATCAGATCTTCGATATCGATGGCCGACGACACCCGCGAATGGACGTGCCACGCGAGCTTGCGGACGAGGCCGTGATGGCTGGCGATCAGCGCATCAGCGTCGCGATTGACCGTCCGTAACGGCGGCAGGGCGTGATTGCCAAAGGTAAGCCGGGCGTCCATCGCGCATCCCCGCGCGGCGATCGGGCCGCAGGCGACCGCCGGAACACCGGCGATAAACCATGCATGGCAAGACCCGTGCCAAGCGGATTATGTACCGATCAGGTTTTCCTGCGGACGATCAGATCGGTGGCGATCATCGCCGCCGCGATCCTGTCGGG
>JAYTXW010000300.1:0-1566 GCA_043742745.1 Sphingomonadaceae bacterium | reverse complement strand
ACTGGACGAGGTTCTGCGCGTCGCACTCGGTGTTGGCGCCGAGGTCGAGCATGACCAGGTCCTTGTCGCCGAGCGACGGGAGCAGTGCGGCCAGCGCCGGGCGATCGATCCCGGGCATGGTGCGCAGCGCGAGCTTGGCGATCGCCATCAGCGCGCCGGTATTGCCGGCCGACAGCGCGGCATGGGCCTGACCGTCCTTCACCGCGTTGATCGTCATGCCCATCGAGGTGGTGCGGGCTCGGCGGATCGCTTGGCTGGGCTTTTCAGTCGGCTCGATTTTTTCGGAGGTGTGGTGGACGGTGACCGCCTCGGCAAGGTTCGCGTGGCGCGCGATCTCGGGTCGGATCAGCGCTTCGTCACCGAACAGCAGGAACGACAGCGAGCGGTCCTTACGGCGCGCAGCGGAGACTCCGGCGACAATCGCCGCCGGGCCGACGTCCCCGCCCATGGCGTCGATCGCGATGCAAGGGCCAGTCATTGCCTAGACCTAGCGACGTCAGGCCTCGGTCGAAATGATTTCGCGACCGTTATAGTGGCCGCAGGCGGCGCACATGTTGTGCGGGCGCTTCAACTCGCCACAGTTCGAGCATTCCTGGAAACTCGGCACGTCGAGCGCGTGATGGCTGCGACGCATGTTGCGCTTGGAAGGCGAAGTTTTTCTTTTAGGGACGGCCATGCGGCACCTTGGCTACTATCAAAACAAAAAGGACCATCCTCGCCTAGCTCGTCGGAGCAAGCCCCGCGGCGGCGGCCGGATGGTCGCGAACGAGGGTGCCCTATAGCGAAAAGCGGACGGGACGCAAGGATGGTTGTGGAACGATCGGCGGGCGTACGACCGGCGGCATCCTAACGCGAAACACCCGCGAGGACCGAGTCCGCGACAAACGGATTCGTCTGTCGTTCCTGCCCGAAGGTCGACATCGGGCCGTGGCCGGGGATGAAGCTGGTGTCGTCGCCCATCGGCCACAGCTTGCCGACGATCGCATCGAGCAACTGCTGGTGATTGCCGCGGGGGAAATCGGTGCGGCCGATCGAGCCCTGGAACAGCACGTCGCCAACGATTGCCAGCTTCGAGTCGGGGTGGTGGAAGACGATGTGGCCGGGGGTGTGGCCGGGGCAGTGGCGGACGTCGAAGATGATCTCGCCAACGCTCACCTGGTCGCCGTCGACCAGCCAGCGGTCGGGCTCAAACGGCTTGCCGGCGACTCCGTAATTGCGGCCGTCCTCGTCGAGCCGGGCGATCCAGAAACGGTCCTCCTCGTGCGGACCTTCGATCGGCACGCCAAGTTCCTCGGCGAAGATGCCGGCCGATCCGCAATGGTCGATGTGGCCGTGGGTGACCAAGATCTTCTCGATCGTCACGCCCGAGCGGGCGATGGCGTCGCGCAATTTAGGGAGGTCGCCGCCGGGATCGACGAACGCACCGCGCATCGTTTTGGTGCACCAGACGAGGCTGCAGTTCTGCTGTAGCGGGGTGACCGGCAGGATGGCGGCGCGCAGGGGTGGTTCGCTCATGATGCCCGCGAGTTAGGGTGCGGGGGGCAGCCTGTCCATCGCCGCGGTAAC